>NZ_JBMYBT010000043.1:0-14571 GCF_053993635.1 Desulfothermus sp.
AAAAGAATTTTTCACCTTTTGAAAGCACCTTCTCAAGGCTATTTTTTATTTGTTCTATTACGCTGTTTAAAGATTTAATGTCAGAAATATTATCAACAATACAAATTTTTTGATCACCCATGCAAAAATATAATTTTAAAAATAAATTTGAGTATTTCTCAGTAGATTCTATTTCAAAAAACTTATCCATTTGTAATCCCCTGTGTCTTAATTGAAAATTTATCAATGTAGGTTAAAATTTAATTAACAAATTCTGGGTAGATGTTCACCTTCTAACATTGAAAGGAGCCTCTTTCCACCAATTTTGGTGTTCAAAACAACCTTACCTTTAGGTGTATCTGTAACCTCACCAATGAGTGCAGCATGTTTTCCTAAATGGTCTTCTCGCAATATTTCCAGGGCAAGTTCAACATATTTTTCTGGCAAAATACATATAAATTTCCCTTCATTTGCAAGATATAGTGGGTCCAGCCCAAGGATATCACAACCCTCTTTTACTCCAGACGTTATAGGAAGAGCATCTTCAAACAACTCAATACACACATTGGACTGTATTGCAATCTCATTTAAAGTTGTAGCCACACCACCCCTTGTTGGATCCCTCATAACATGAATTTCTGGAATATTTTCAATTAATTTTAAGATGAGATTATTCATGGGTGCACAGTCGCTTTTTATATCAAAATTAAGGTCCAATCCTTCTCTTGCTGTAAATATTGCAAGTCCATGATCCCCAATAGTCCCATTTATTATTACTTTATCACCACAGGTTGCCTTTTTCCCAGATAGGGGTATATCAAGTACAAGTTCTCCAATACCACTTGTATTTATAAATATTTTGTCCACACTACCTTTTGGGACCACTTTTGTATCCCCTGTTACCACCAAGACTCCTGCTTTTTGGGCAGTATGAGCCATAGACTTAACTATTTTTTCTAAGTCGGATAACAAAAAACCCTCCTCAATTATAAAACCACAGCTAAGATATTTTGGCCTTGCTCCTAACATGGCTATATCATTAACTGTACCAGAGACACAAAGGGATCCAATATCTCCTCCTGGAAAAAATATTGGATCTATTGTGTAGGTATCAGTGCTAAATGAAAGTCTGGGAGAAACCTCTAAATATGCTGCATCATCTAGAGAATCTAAAATCTCATTGGACAGATGTTTTATAAAAATTTCACTTATCAATCTATTACTTGCAAGTCCGCCACTTCCATGGTCCAATAAAATTCTTTTCATAAGCTTACACTCCGTATTTATAATAGGCTGCACAACTTCCTTCTGTAGAGACCATACATGGCCCAACAGGACTAATTGGTGTACATTTCTTACCAAATAAAGGACAATCTTTTGGAGATATCTTTCCTTGCAACACCTCGCCACACCTGCATCCTTTTGGATCTCCCACATCTTTTGGAGTTAACCCAAACCTTTTTTTTGCATCAAATTCTTTATAGGTGTCTCTAATCTCCAGGCCACTTGCGTCTATCTTGCCAATTCCTCTCCAATACGCATCTGAGATTTTGAATACCTCACTTATTACTGCCTGGGCATTTTTATTTCCGTCTGGTTTTACTGCCCGCTCATAGCAGTTTAATATTTTCGGATCATTGCAAATATACATAGAGGTAAGCATATCCAGTGCATACACTATATCCATTGGCTCAAAACCAGCAATTACTGAAGGAATCTTGTAGTCTTTTGCAAGAAATTCATAAGGAGACATACCAATTATTGTGGATACGTGTCCTGGTAATAAAAAACCATTTATCTCTACCTCTCCATACTCAACCAAAAATTTTAAGGCAGGGGGGATTATTTTATGGTGAGATAGGACGCTAAAATTTTTAATGCCCATTTTTTTTGCCTGAACGATGGTTGCTCCAACTGTTGGGACTGTGGTCTCAAATCCAATTCCCCAAAAAACAATTTCCTTGTTTTTTTTATCAATGGCCAATTTCAAACTGTCTAAGGGGGAATAACAAATAACTATATTAGCACCTTTTGCGCGTAGGTCTTTTAGGGTTACTCCACTGCTGTCTGGCACCCTCATCATGTCTCCAAAGATAGCAAGAACAATATCTGGATTTTCGGCAAGCTCCATCCCCATGGCAATATCACTGGGATGGGTCACACATACAGGACATCCAGGACCAGAGATGTGTTCTAAAAGATGAGGGAATAAAAATTTAAGTCCACTTCTAAATATTGAAACAGTATGTGTCCCGCATACTTCCATAAATCTGAAAGGAGTTTTTAATCTTTCTTCTATTCTCTCTATTGTCTTTTTTATCTTCTGCTGAATCTGACTATTATCCAATCTCTCATCTCCTATATATACTATTTCACGATCTCAGTTCCTATTCCAGCCTTTGTGAATAGCTCTAAAATAATAGAATTCTCAATACGTCCATCAATGATGTGGGTTTTTTCAACGCCTTCTTCCAATGCCTCAATACAACATTTTACTTTAGGTATCATTCCCCCTGTTATAACGCCAGTGGATATGGCCTCAAGGGCCTTTTTTCTATTTATTGAAGAAATCAGCTCACCTTTTGACATAATACCTGGGACGTCTGTTAACAAAATGAGTCTTTTCGCCTTTAATG
This sequence comes from Desulfothermus sp., assembly GCF_053993635.1. Taxonomy (NCBI): domain Bacteria; kingdom Pseudomonadati; phylum Thermodesulfobacteriota; class Desulfovibrionia; order Desulfovibrionales; family Desulfothermaceae; genus Desulfothermus; species Desulfothermus sp. The sequence goes on from NZ_JBMYBT010000043.1 coordinate 2,616, forward strand.
CTGAAGCTATAGCTGCAGCCACATCATCTGCATTAATATTATAAGTGTTTCCCTCCTCATCAACACCAACTGGTGCTATAACCGGGATAAATCCTTTATCTTCTAAAGTTCTAATTAACTGGCTTTGAATACTAACAACTTCTCCGACCTTTCCAAGGTCTATTATCTCAGGTGGGGCATCTTGTTTGGATACAACCATCTCCAGCTTTCTCGCTTTAATTATCCATCCATCTTTACCTGAAAGTCCAACCCCGTTTCCTCCCATTAAGTTTATCAAATTTACAATTTCTTTGTTGACCTTGCCAACTAAGACCATTTCCACCACATCCATGGTCTTTTCATCAGTGACCCTTAGACCTTGTCTGAACTTGGAGTCAATTTTTAGTTTCTTAAGCATATCCCCAATCTGGGGGCCGCCTCCATGGACTATCACAGGATTTATGCCAATGTATTTTAATAAAATAATATTCAGGGCAAAGGCCTTTTTCAATTTCTCATCAATCATGGCGTGACCGCCATATTTTATAACTATGGTCTGTTTGTAAAATTCTCTTATATATGGAAGGGATTCTAATAAGATTTTTGCCTTTTGTCTTTCTGTCTCCATGTCTTTGCTCCAAAAAAAAAATAAAAAGGGAGTCTGTAATATCAGACTCCCTTTTATTATCAATAGCTAAATAAGTCAAATATTATGCAGCTGCATCCATTTCACGTCTTGCAGCCATATCAAAGAGTACCCTTTCTCTGGCCTTGTCAATGCCAAGGGCCTTTCTCTTTTTGTCAATGTGAGCAATCATGAGTTTTGCCATTTCATATGGATCCTCTGCAAAGCCCCAGCATCCAAGACCCATTTTTTCCAGACCACTAAAGAGTAGTTCATGGAACTTAGTGCCTTCCACGGTTGGGAAGGTAACTCCAAATACAGTATATACACCTGATGCAACAAAGTATTGACCAATGGAGATGGCCTTTTCACTCATCCATTCTGGAGCAGCACCTGCAACAGGGACATCTGCAAGGGAATTACCTAGACCACCTGTTTTGACAACTTCTGCAGCTGCAATTAAAATTCTACTATTGTCAACACAAGAACCCATTCCAAGTACTGGTGGCATACCAACTGTCTCACACACCTCAGCAAGACCATCACCAGCCAAATGAGCTGCTTCAGGTACCAAAAGTCCTGCCTTGGCCAAGGCGATTTGGGAACAACCTGTCTGGAGGACCAAAACGTCCTTTTTAATAAGCTCTTTTACCAACTCCACATGCACATAATCGTGTTTTACCCTGGGATTAGTACATCCAACTACTCCAGCAAGTCCACGAATCCTACCATTTATGATATTTTCATTTAAAGGTTTATAGGATGCCCTAAATGTTCCACCAAGCGCATATTTTATATACTCATGGGAGAAACCGTGAATTCCAGGATTTACTATTTGTGGGATTTCCACTTTTACCTTTCTATTCTTAAACCTTGCAATTGCCCTGATTACGATTTCGTCAGTACATTTTTTTGGATTGTGCTCATCTAATTCAATGTGCTCAGCACCTTCAATCTTTGCCCTTGGATTTGTGGTAAACAAAAAGGTATTATAACATTTAGCAACAGTGCTAAGGCCCTGCATAATACACTGAACATCCACACCCATGGCATCAACAGCACCTGTTGCAAGTACATATTCTGTGGACAAGAAGTTACCAGCATGGGGGATTCCATGCCTGGACAATACCTCAGTACCAGAACAACACATTCCAGCAACATTTATACCTTTAGCACCAGCCTCTTTTGCAGCCTCGATTAAGGCTGGATCATTTACTGAGGCCAACATTGACTCAAAAAGATTTGGCTCATGACCATGAATTATCACATTTACATAATCCTCTTTTAAAACCCCCATATTGACATTGGCGAGCACAGCAGATGGAGTGCCATAAAGGATGTCAGAGATCTCTGTGGCAACCATGGAACCACCCCAACCATCAGACAAGGCGCATCTGCAAAATTGCAAAGTAATATTTTCATAGTGCTGATCCACACCAATATGGGTCCTGTGCATGGTCTCCATAATCTCTCTCATTGCACCTCTGGGAACAATACCCAATTTTCTCCATGTTTCTACAGTTGCTTCTGGTACCCTCTTTACAAATGGGATCTCACCTTCCACTTGCGTATAGGTTCTCTCTAATTCTTCATATAAATCCTTTGCTATCTCCTCAATAGAGCGCCCTTCTGTCTCTATATCAATAGCCTTTGCAACCTCAATTAATTTAATTGGGTCCTTAATCTGATAATCCTTGATTTTTCCATTTACTACATCTCTGAAAATATCCAACATAGACATTCCATGGTCTGTATGGGCAGCAGCTCCAGAAGCAACCATCCTGGCAAAATTCCTTGCCTGTATGGTGTCAATTGTTGCCCCACAAACACCTGTCTTTGAATAAGGATCCTTTGCATTTAGTCTGCATGGTCCCATGGAACAGTGCTTACAACAGGCAGAATCAGAACCTATTGGACATGGCTTCATATCTGCTGCACGCTCAAATACTGTTGAAACACCATCCTTATGAGTCCTCTCCAGCATCTGGGCAGTAGCATCACAAATTGTAAACTCTTTAGCTGAAAATTGTTTTTCCTTAACTTTTTTCCCTTTCTTTTCCATATAATCCTCCCTTATGGAAACAATTAAAAAACTTTAAAAATAAACTATCTTATTGAAATCCTTTACAATCTACTAAAATTCAGTGTATTGTATGTTCTAAAATTTTATTTGTCAAGCCACTAGCATTTTTAATTTGCTATAAAAAATGAACATAAAGCATATACCATTACATTAATAATACTCAGGTTTCAAATCTCTTAGCATTAATTCTTCAACAGCAACCTTTGGATCTTTATCTTTATATAGGATTTTATATACCTGAACAGTTATTGGCATCTCCACTTGCTTCTTCCTTCCCAGCTCGTAAAGTGCTTCGCAGGTCTTCACCCCTTCTGCAACCATTTTCATGCTATTTAATATATCCTTCAGCTTTTCTCCTTTGCCAATTCTAAGTCCCACTTGTCTATTACGGCTAAGATCCCCTGTACAGGTCAAAACCAGATCCCCAAGCCCTGATAGACCCATAAATGTCTCTTTTTTTGCGCCTAACACAACTCCCAGCCTGGACATCTCAGCAAGCCCTCTTGTTATAAGTGCAGCCCTGGGGTCATAACCAAAGCCCAATCCATCACAAATACCAGCACCAATGGCGATTACATTTTTTATTGCACCTCCAAGCTCAACTCCCCTATAATCTTCATTCCTATACACCCTGAAAGTTTTTGTGGAAAAAATCTTTTGAAGTCTTTCGCAAGCCTGTTTGTGGGCACACCCAATGGATACTGCAGTGGGATAACCCAGAGATACTTCTTTTGCAAAGGAAGGACCTGAAAGCACTGCATATATGGGATCAAGGCCAGATAATTCCTCAAATATAACCTCAGATATGGTTTTAAGTGATCTGACTTCAATTCCCTTACTTGCACAAACAATTATTTTATTTTTTGTTACATAAGGTCTGATTTCCCTCACCACTTCCCTTATAAACTGGGCAGGTACTACTATTAAGATAAAATCAGTATCAATGACTGCTTCTTTTAAGGAATTTGTATAACAAAGGTTGGAATTTAACTTTATATCTGGTAAAAACCAGGTATTAATTCCTTTTCTTTTAATTTCCTCTAAAAGCTCTTCTTCCCTAACCCATAAAATCACATCATATCCCTTTGATGCAAGCAAATTAGCTAGGGTAGTTCCCCACGAACCAGCTCCTAATACTCCTATTTTCAAAACAGCTTCTCCTTGCCATAATTTTTTGGAGTTATCTAATCCTTTTCCTTCAAGTTTGTCAACTTTGGTTAAAACTACGGTGGATTTTCAACTCTCCTTGACAAAGTGTTCACCAATCATCTAACATTTTATTCATTGTATGATAGTGAATGTAGGGAAATAGTTCAACTACATTGTGATGATGGATTTACGTAAAATTTTCGAAAAATTTTTTCAGGCCAGTATATGAAAAAAACAATTGAATTTAACAAAACAGAGCTAGAAATTCTTAAGATAATTCAGGACAATATTCCAGACAGTCCCATGCCATTTTTGGAAATTGCAAACAGGGTTGGTGTAACTGAAGACGAAGTTTTGAGTTTTTTAAAAGACCTTAAGTCAAAGGGTGTAATAAGGAGATTTGGTGCAACTTTAAAGCACCAGATCGCTGGATATGAATGTAATGTTATGGTGGCTTGGAAAATTGAACCTGAAGAAAAAATAGATAAAATTAAAGACATATTTATTAATAGACCTGAAATAACACACTGTTATATACGTAAAACATATCCCAGTTGGCCGTATAACCTATATACAATGATTCATGGGAGATGTGTAGATGAATGCAACTTTCTTGTAAAAGAACTACAAAAATTGACAGGAATAAACGATTATCAACTTCTTTTTAGTGATGAGGAACTCAAAAAAACTTCTATGAAGTATTTTTAATAGAACAAATCCAGGAGAAACTTATGAATAGATCAATTGATTTGTATAATAGGGCATTAAATGTTATTCCAGGCGGGGTAAATAGCCCTGTTAGGGCATGCAAAAGTGTAGGTGCAAGGCCGATTTTTATAAAAAAAGGAATGGGAAGCAAAATCTATTCTGTTGATGGCGAAGAATTTATTGATCTTGTTCTTTCCTGGGGGCCTTTAATTCTGGGTCATGCACATCCAGAGGTGGTAGAAGCAGCCAAGAATGCCATAGAATCAGGTTCCAGTTTTGGTGCTCCATGCGAAGCTGAAGTAATTTTAGCTGAAATGATCTGTGAGGCTATATCCAGCATAGAAAAGGTGAGAATGGTAAATTCTGGCACAGAGGCCACCATGAGCGCCATTCGCCTGGCAAGGGGTTTTACTAAGAGGAAAAAAATAGTGAAATTTAATGGGTGTTATCATGGACACGTAGATCATCTATTAGCAAAGGCAGGCTCAGGCGTAGCTACTTTATCTATTCCAGGGACCCCTGGAGTGCCTGAAGATATAGTGAAAAATACATTAATTGCTGAATACAATGATCTTGATGGGGTAAAGAATCTTTTTAAACAGCAGGGAGAAGATATTGCCTGTGTTATTGTGGAACCTATTGCCGGGAATATGGGACTTATCCCACCTGAAAATGATTTTTTAAACGGCCTCAGAAAACTAACACAAGAATACGGGAGCTTACTTATTTTTGATGAAGTTATAACTGGATTTAGATTTACCTATGGGGGAGTGCAAAATATCTTTAAAATCAAACCAGATCTGACCTGTCTCGGTAAAATTATTGGTGGAGGGTTTCCTGTTGGCGCATTTGGAGGAGCAGGGGAGATTATGGAACACTTAGCACCAGAAGGAGATGTATATCAGGCTGGGACTCTTTCTGGAAATCCAGTTGCCATGGCTGCTGGTATAGCCACTCTAGGAGTCCTAAAAAATAGCGATTACTCTGAACTTGAATCTTACACAAAAAATTTAGTAGATGCCATTAAATCAAGTTTTACCAAAAGGTCCATACCAACAACTATAAATCATATTGGATCGGCTTTTACTATATTTTTTACTGAAAAAGAAAAGGTGACCAATTTTAAAGAAGCAACAACAACTGATGTAAATACATTCTCAAAATTTTTTCTCCATATGAGAAATTCAAATGTCTTCATACCTCCATCCAATTTTGAATGTATGTTTACCTCCTTCGCCCACCACATAGTTGATCTGGAAAAAATTGCGGATGCTGTGCAAAAGTTTGACATCAAATGACCAGAGGGAGTTCAAGGTGGTTCTTGACAAAAAGAAATCTATTAACTTAGAAGATTAAAAAAATTTTTAATAGATTACAGAAGGAGGTAAAGTAACATGAAGAAGGTATTTTTATTGGCAGTAGCTGGAGCATTGCTTTTTTCTCTAACAGGTAGTGATTTAATAGAGGCTATGAAGATACCAAAGACAGTTTTAATGAACGCATCTTTAGGAAAGACCAAAAATCCAGTTTATGCCCCTGTTAACTTTCCACATCAAAAACATCTGAGACTTGGATGTCCTGTATGTCACCACAAATGGATAGACAAAAAAAATCCCCCCAAAAAATGTGTTGACTCTGGATGTCACGATATATTAGGTGCCAAAGGAGCACAGATGAGGGCTAAAAATTCTGCTTATAATGCCTATCACAATCCAACAAGCAATCATAGCTGCATGGGTTGTCATAAAAATAAAAAGAAACAAAATTTGGCAACAGGGCCAATTGCGTGTAAAAAATGCCACGTAAAATAAACTAAAAAGGGGGATATTCCCCCCCTTTTGTGGAGAATTTCATGGCAAAAAAACAAGAAGATATTATAGAACTAACAGATATTGTGGAAGAAGATGATACAAAGGGTTCAAAACAAGAAGATGACCTGGATAAAGAATTGGAAGAACTTTTAGATGGCACAGAAAAAGATTCAGCACAAGAGGGACAAAGTGAGGAAAAATCTTTAGATGATGAGCTAGATGCCTTATTAGAAGGGAATGAATCTCCATTATCTAGTGACTCTGATGCTGAAAAAAGCGAAGATGAGGAACTAGATATTGACTCTATTTTTGAAAAGCTGGATGAGGATTTAAGCGTTGATGGAGAGGAGGATACAATAAAAGATGTATCTGGTGATACGGAAAAGGAGCCCAAGAAAGAAAATTTAGATACTCAGAAAGGCTCTGAAACAGTGTCCCAGGATGATATAGATTCGCTTTTTGATGAGCAGGAAGATGATGCTTCTTCCCCAAAAACTGAAGTTCAAGAAGATCAGGGGAAACAGGAAAAAACAACAGAAATAGAAGAGAAAATTGAAGAAGACAAAAATGAAAAACATGAAGTTGAGCAAGGGCAGCAGCCAGAAGTCATTTCAGAAGAAAAAGAGAGGAAAGAATTAGATGAGATTGTTACAAACCTAGAAAATAAACTCCACCATATTGAAACTAAATTTTCGCAATTAGAAGACACTATTCTGTCCAGATTAGAAGAAATTACCGGAGCCAAGACAAGTAGTGAACAAGGATTGAATGTAGATAGTATATTTAAAAAATTTGATGAGCTAAAAGAGGATATAAAGGCATCAATAGAGACAGTTGATAAAAAGATTCAAGAAATATCTGCAAGAATTGACACAATAGAAACCTCTCAACAAAAAAATATTAAAGATTTTTTTGATGATTTAAAAAAAGAGTTAATTGAAGAGGTACACAGGCTGGTGCCAGCTGAGGCTGCCAGGGTTGTCAGGGAAGAAATAAAGGCGTTAGAGGAAGAGCTTGAAGAAGAGGTTTAAAAAAGGAAGGGGTGCCAAGGAGGTTTCTCTTCCTTTTTTTCCGTCCGGAAAAAGACCAGGTGCTGAGGCCAGGCCATTTCCCCAATCCGGACGGATTTTTATTTATATCCAGAAGTCTTTCAAAATTTTTCACAATTCATCTTAAGGTTTTATAAAATGAAAGAGAAAGAAATAAAAAAAATGGCAGTACAGGTAACAAAAGAAATTATAGTTAAGTTTATTGAAATTGGAAGGATATCTCCAACCAACTTTGACCAGTTTTTTGCCCCTATCTATAAAGAGGTTTTAAAAACCATTGCAACTCCTATAACCACCCAAGTAACCACTCAAGAACAAAATGAAGACAAATAACACCTCTGAAAATTCCAGGGACTATTTAATAGCTGGAATGTTTTCAAAAATAGCCCCCTTCTATGATTTTCTAAATCATTTTTTGAGTATGGGAATTGATATTTTTTGGAGAAAAAGACTTATCAAACTCATTGAACCTTCTCAAAAAAGTCCCATTTTTTTAGACCTTGCAACAGGCACAATGGATGTGGCAAGGGAAATAGAAAAAAAGTTTAGGGACAATGGCGGATTTATATGTGGAATCGATCTCTCCTTTAAAATGCTTAGTCAGGGCAAGAAAAAAATCAATAAATCCAGGATTTATTCTGTATGTGCCAACGCAAAAAAACTTCCTATAAAAAATTTTAGCGTGGACTTTGTAACAATAGCCTTTGGTATTAGAAATATTAATCCCAGGTCCCATACATACAAAGAAGTATTACGGGTGCTTAAACCTGGGGGAAAATTTTTGATCTTAGAATTTGGATCAACTCAAAAAAAGATTTTATTTGGGCTATATAATCTCTATTTAAACCATCTCTTACCTCGAATTGGGAATTTAATTTCCAAAGACCCTGGAGCCTACACCTATCTTAGTGAAACAATAAAAAAATTTCCCATGGCTAAAAAGTTACAAATGGAACTTGTTGAGGCTGGGTTTAGAGATGTATCATATATTCCCCTAACCTTTGGAATAGTGAATCTTTACACAGCCACAGCTCCCAAATAATCAAAAAGATATTTAGATATTAAAACAGGATGAAATGGATGTTGCTGGCTAAAAAATCTTCACCTGATGGTAAAATATACTATAATCAGCCCACTTAACATGGCAAATAGACCAAAATTTCGAAGGGCAGAGGGTGGTATTTCAGATATGTTTTCCAAAAAATTTTTAATACTGGATGGAAACAGAAAATAAATCATGCCTTCTAAAATAAATGCCAGACCAAGTGCACATAAGAATAGCTGCAGTGGAGTTACATACATGGACTTGTATGATGAGCTATAAAATAGTGCATGTCAATAGTTTCTCTATAACTCTACCTTTCCAAAGCGTCCAGCTTTTTTGGGAACAGGAGAGCAAATTTTCTTTAGCCTTATTAAATTGACTTTTTAAGATCTCCTTATATAGTAGAAACCCAATTTAAAAAATAAGGGGTGAGTTATTATGAAAATCGCAATAGCTGGAAAAGGCGGTGTGGGTAAAACCACAATAGCCGCATGGCTTGGAGATTATTTAAATAGGCAAAAAAAACAGGTCTGGTTAATAGATGCCGATACAGCTATTTCTTTAGGTCCTGCCTTAGGGCTTTCTTTAGATGAGGTGCCAATACCACTTGTTAATAATAAAAAGTTAATTCAAGAAAGAGTGGGCACTGGTGTATTTATTAATCTAAATCCAGATGTTGAGGACCTGCCTCAGAAACTCGCCAAAGACGTGAGAGGGATGAAGCTCTTGGTCATGGGCACCATTTCTGGTGCTGGTGCAGGGTGTGGTTGTGCTGCTAATGCCCTTTTAAAGGCCCTTTTGGCATATATGATCCTAAGAAGTTCCCAATGGATGATAGTGGACCTGGAAGCTGGAGTAGAACATCTAGGTAGAGGCACAATTACCAGTGTTGATGGTCTTGTTGTGGTTAGTGAACCAAGTATTAGGGGACTTCAGACTGCATCCAATATATCCAGGCTGGCAAAAGAGTTGGGTCTTAAAAAACAGGTGCTGGTTTTAAATAGAGCAGATGATGATTTTAAGTTGCCAGAGGATATACCCCTTCCAAAACTGGCAGCAAAGGTTCCTTATCTTGAGTCTTTAGCAGAGCGCCAAAAATCATCTTCATGTGTTTTGGACCTGCCTGATCGAGATACAATAGATAAAATTTGTGAAAAAATAATTCAAGAGATCAAAAAATAAGGAGAATTAAACCATGTCATATACAATAGCCTTTTCAGGAAAAGGTGGGGTAGGCAAAACAACCCTTTGCGGCCTTCTCATTAGATATATGTTAGAGACTGGCAAGCATCCAATCTTAGTGGTAGATGCTGATTCCAATTATAATCTAAACGAGGTGCTTGGTGTGGAAGTGGAAACCACCCTTGGAGATATCAGGGAACAGATGAAAAGAGGCGATGTGCCAATTGGAATGACAAAGGATAGATTCATGGACACAAAGCTGGAAGAGTCCATTATCGAGACAGACAAATTTGATTTAGTAGTTATGGGCAGACCTGAAGGGCAGGGGTGTTATTGTGCTGCAAACACATTGCTTACTAATTTTCTGACCAGGCTAGTGGGAAATTACGATTACATAGTAATAGACAATGAGGCCGGTATGGAGCATATAAGCAGGCTCACCACAAAGGATGTTGACGCCCTGGTCGTGGTATCAGACACCTCAAAAAGGGGACTTCAGGCAGCAAAGAGGATCAATGAACTTGCAAACTCCCTACATGTGGTAATTGGAAGGGGATATCTTGTATTGAATAACGTGGAAGGAGAACTCTCAGATGGTGTAAAAAAATATATTGATAATATTGGGTTGGAATTTTTGGGATGTGTTATGAAAGATCCTTTAATTCAGGAATACGATATGGAGGGAAAACCCACTTTTGAAATTCCTGAAGACTCAGTAGCCCTAAAGAGTGCATATGAAGTCTTTAAAAAGATCGTTTAAATAAAAAAATATGTTATTCACATTATGAGTTATCCTGATAAATTGTTTATCTATTATATTAGGGGAAAGGTTACAAAAGAGTTTGAGCTGCCAGATTATATTGGTTGTTGGCTAGAATCTGGAGATAGTTTTTTGTTTTTTTCAACTCCCCATGATGAATTAATTGATGAGCTTGTGGAAAAAGATAAAAAACTGGAGTTAAAGGACAGGTTTGAAGTAGATTATTTTGATTGGATTGGGGGCAAGATAGACTCCTTTGAGGTAGGAGGAATCAAGATTATCCCGATCTGGGAGGATGTTAATACAATAAATCAAAAAGACATTGTCCTGGACCCAGGGGTAGTATTTGGATCTGGTCAACATGCCACAACACATAACTGCCTTATTGCCATTGATTATGTTTTTTCTAAAGACAAAAACATCAAACAGGTCTTAGACCTAGGTTGTGGAACAGGCATTCTATCTCTTTTTTGTGCCAGGTTAGGGGCAGAGAAGATCTTGTCTGTTGATTTAAACCCACTTGCAGTAAAGGCTGTAAAAAAAAATGCAATCCTGAATAAATTGGAAAATAAGATCCTGCCTATCTGGGGAAGCGCATTGGATTTTTCTCCTATAAAGTCTCATCTTTTAGTTGCCAACATGCACTTTGATGTGATATGTCAGGTAACAAATTTGTATAACTTAAATAATTTTAGATGGTTAATTATATCTGGAATCTTTCCCCATCAATTAAGGGAAATAGAAAATATTCTTTTTCGAAAGGGAGTAAAGATAGATACGGTGATTGGGCAGTCTAGTGGATGGCCTACTATAATCGGGGGACAGAGGTGATGAAAAAATTAAACAGCTGGTGTATCGAATTTCCTGTTCCAAAGCCGTCTTTAGAGGATAATAGTGGAGACCTTGATAGGCTACATAGGGTATTAAAAAAAGAGACATCAATAGAGAGGGTCAATTCTCCTTTAATTTTATTAAAGGACCTTCCATCTAAATTAAGATCCAGTGGATTTCAAATTAAATGCGCCCTTTTTAGGGATAGATTGGGTTATTACTTAACAGGGATAAAGGGAAAAGATGAAAAAGGTTTTTTGGGAGTAGCAGTTGATCTTGGTACCACCAGATATGTTGTTTCTATAATGGACTTAGAATCCAGACAGGAATTATGTAAGGGAAATTACTTAAATCCTCAAGCAAAGATTGGTCCAGATATCTTGACCAGAATACATTATGCTGAAGATCCAAAGGGAAGGGAAGAGATAAGAGAATTGATCGTCCAAGATTTAGATGAAAAAATAAAGATCTTATGTGAAAAAGCTGGAACAGATGTTGAGGATATAGTGAATGTGGCAATTGCAGGAAATACAGCAATGACACACCTTTTTTTGGGGATTGAACCAAACTGGATTATAAGGGAACCCTATATCCCTCCTTTGAATAAATTGGATCTTTTCTCAGCAGAGGAGGTTGGATTAGGCCTTGGCAGAGGAACAAAGGTGTTTTTGTTTCCAAATATTGGAAGTTATTTTGGAGGAGACCTTTTAGCTGGTCTTATTGAATGTCAGATG
>NZ_JBMYBT010000044.1:0-46834 GCF_053993635.1 Desulfothermus sp.
TCCTAATATAATTACCCTCAGAATTTAAACATTTTATTTCATTCAAAAAATCATTAACTAAGTTTGTAAATATTTTATCGGTTAAAAATTTATTTTCTTTAGAAAAAATTGCTGCATATTTACCTGCCCTAAACCCAAAGACCAGACAAGATAAAATCATCGCCCCACCAACCCTATTGGCTCCATGCATTCCAGAAGCACACTCACCACATGCAAATAGTCCTCTTACACTACTCATCCCATATTCGTCAATCTTAGCACCTCCATTTTGGGCCTGAGCAAAAGGCCTTATAAAAAAAGCCCTATTTTTGTCTCTTAATCTAACCCCTTTTTTTGTTATAAATTGTAGTAAAAATTTATCCAACTTAAAATCGTCCATCCCATATCCAATAGGACAGTGGGAATCCCGCTCATCCATTAAATTAAAATATTCAAAAGGCAATGAAATCTCCTGTTTTTTCCATTCAATTGCAAGATTTGTTTGTTTAAAATTACTGTAGGAGAAAAAATCAAGAGTAGTTGTCTTAAGCCAGAGCATCTGAATAAAGCCTTCATTAACTAAGTTAACAGAAGCATCTTTTAGAAGACCAAGGGTAACTCCGCAATATGGGTGCATCCATGAGATATTATAAGGAAATAGGGATCCAACCCCACCAATAGCCATAACCAATGATTGGATTTTAATTGCAAGAAGTTTATTTTTCTTAATGTCAAAACAAATTAAGCCGAGAACGCGTTTTTCCATTTTGTCCACAAGAATTTTTAATATACATACATCAGCAAGAAAACATACTTTGTCTTTTATACGGTTAAAAAATTTTAAAAATGCACTTTTTAAGTTTAAAATCACAATAGCACTGTTTTGTTCAGGCAAAAAACAACCTTTAAATTTTGTTAAATTACCTTTATTATCTACAATAAAATCAATCCCCAACCTTTTTATTTCAAAAAATCTTTCTTCTACATCTTCCATTAAAATGTTTATTAATTTTTTATCAATATAGCCAGGATAAGCTATTTCTATTGCCCTATTTATAAAGTTTTCCTTTTCCTTCTCTGTAAGAGGCACTTGAATTCCAACTCGTGTATTGTGATTTAGAAAAGATGAACCAGAAATACCTTCTCTAAGGGATATAATACCGATTTTTTTTATGCCTTTTACTCCAATAGCTCCAAAACCGGCTTCAAGTCCAGAGAAACCAGCTCCTGCAATTACTACATCAAAATGCAAAATTTCTACATTATGCTTTAAATTCCATGCATTAACAATCATGGCATAACGATCTTAAATTAGACCTTTTCCCAAACAAACTTTTTAATATTTCTTTTCTTTTCATCAAATACAATTCCTATTATTACGACTTCCTTTCTCTTTCCTGAATATTTCTCATAATATCTCTTTTCTTTTATCTGCTTTAATGGATCTTCATCTCTCACCTTAAACTCAAATATGTATTTTGTCTTATCAACATATACATAATCTTCCCTTATCTCTTTAAATGTGGATATACCTATTGGTAATTTCATATTTTGACCCTTAAGTCTTATTATCAAATTCTTCGCCATATTTTATATAGGCCCAGTAAAAACTCCTTCCTTGAGGCTTATATTCGCCTGTTACTGGATTGTAATACAAATAATTTAATCTTACTAAATTTCCTAATTCTTCAATAAGCTTACCCTTTTCAAAATGTGAGAAATCTTTTATAGTAAATGCATTCTTTTCCTTTAAAATTTTCGCTATTGCGAGGTTCAACTCATCGTCATAGTATATACCAATATAATCTACTATCTTTACAAAATTTGCGTGAATTATTCTATTTAACTCTGTCTCTATATCCTCTGTATTAAAATATCCATTGTTTGCTTTTAATTTAAGCCTGAATAGAATTGAATCTATCTCCCAGATACTCCCGCCCAGTTTATCCCAGATCAAATTTATTTGCTCATTAGTAAGTCTAAAATCATGTATATTATTTTCTTTATCTATGTTGCTGAGCCAATAAAATACATCTTCCTTCCCAAGATAATCTATCTCCAGAAGCTCACTTGTCTTACTCAATTTTGAATAGGTATAAATTTTTTCTATAAAATATCCATCACTGCTTGCAACTATAACATGGCATAGATGCGATTCCTTCGTCATTGCTATAAAAAAATTAAATACCTCTTTTATTAACTCCCTTTTTCCGTTTATATAAATATCTTCTAATGCCTGAAGCTCATCTATTAATATTATTGGCTTCTTTCCTTTATCCCTTATCTTTAAAAGCTCTTTTTTCATTATTTCAAAGGCATCATATTCTAAATTCTGAAGACCTTTATATACCTCAACATCCAACTTAAACACACGAAGGTTATATTGTCTTTTTTCTTTTACATCCTCTTTGGACTTACTAAAATCTATCCCAAAAAATACACTCAAAAAATCTTTATAATTGGAAATTACATATTCTCTTAAATTAAAATCCTTTATCTCATATTTTTCCTTATCCAGAGACTCTATAAATTTATAAATTAATGTGGTCTTTCCTCCACTTTTTGGACCATATAAAAATAATATAGCGTTTGGCTCTGAGTCTATCCAATTTTCTAAAAACTTAAATTCCTTCTCACGATCTATAAAAGCTACTTTCTTCATTAACTAACTCCCTTCTTTAGTCACTTACCAAATTCTGCACCATATTTTAGATATGCCCAGTAAAAACTCCTTCCCTGAGGCTTATATTCGCCTGTAAGTGGATTGTAATACAAATAATTTAATCTTACTAAATTTCCTAGTTCATCCATAAGTTTTGTCTCTTCATACTTGCTTGCTAATTCGTTCAAATAAAAATATCCTTTATTAAGGAATAGTTTGGCAATATCTAAAAAAAGTTCTTTCTTATAATAAAGAGGTCTATATTCTATTAATCTTATATAATTTGCATGAACAATTTTATTTAATTCATTCAATAACTCTTTTGTATCTACTTTCCCATCTCTTGCATATGATAACATAGTCTGAAGAATATCATCAATCTCCCATATACTTCCACCAAGTTTTTCCCAGATTAAATCTATTTGCTCATCTGTCAATCTATAATTTGTTATATTATTTTCCCTGTCTATATTCTTGAGCCAATAATAAATTGCCTCTTTATCAAGATAATCTATTTCAATTAGCTTTGATGTCTTTGATAATTTTGAATAAGTATAAATCTTTTCTATAAAATATCCATCACTACTTGCAACTATGACATGGCATAGATGAGATTCCTTTGTCATTGCTATAAAAAAATTAAATACCTCTTTTATTAACTCTCTTTTCCCATTTATATAAATATCTTCTAATGCCTGAAGCTCATCTATTAATATTATTGGCTTTTTGCCTTGTTCCCTTATCTTTAAAAGCTCTTTTTTCATTATTTCAAAGGCATCATATTCTAAATTTTGAAGACCTTTATATACCTCAACATCCAACTTAAACACACGAAGGTTATATTGTCTTTTTTCTTTTACATCCTCTTTAGATTTACTAAAATCTATCCCAAAAAATACACTCAAAAAATCTTTGTAATTAGAAATTACATATTCTCTTAAATTAAAATCCTTTATCTCATATTTTCCCTTATCCAGAGAATCTATAAATTTGTAAATTAATGTTGTTTTTCCTCCACTTTTTGGACCATATAAAAACAATATAGCATTTGGCTCTGACTCTATCCAATTTTGTAAAAACTTAAATTCCTTCTCACGATTTATAAAAGCAACTTTTTTCATTTTTGTATCCTGACTCTCAAGTTATTTGTTTTCTCCTGATTCATAATCAATTATTATGCCTGCTTGCTTTAGAGATAGACCAGGTCCTTCATCTGCTTCAAGGACTTTTTTTAGTGGTTCAAGATGCTTTTCATACCTTTTCCATCTGGCAACTGATTTTGTATATAGAGGTTTTCTCACCTGATCATAACTTGCTGTTTTGACATCCCTCTTTGTCTTATAAAATTCAAGACATCCTTCATACCAATCCAACTCACAAAAATCCAAAATCTCTTTTATCTTTTCTCTAGGCTTTTTGACCAATTCTTCATATTGACTTTCATAAAATTTTATTGGCAACACTTTTGTCCAATGCTGCATAATGTCAAGATATAGACGGTAATAATGACCAAGGTCTTCTAAATTATACGCAAATGATAGTCCAGCAGCTGCAAAATGTTGAAAATAGTTAGAAAGACAGGTGTCATAAGGATTTCGCCTGCAGTGAATAATTTTCACTTCTGGAAATATCAGTGTCATAAGTCCCATGTAAAGGAAATTTTGGGGCATTTTATCTGTTACATGGATAAATAAACCGCCACTTAGAGAATCAATGAAATCAAGGTATTCTTGAGCTGCCTTATTTAAGGTCTTTTCGTCTAATTCTAAAGCAATCTCAGGAAATGGGATATTTTTCCCCATCCAATGGGAGAGGCTTGAAGCAATTTCTCCCATCTTTGCCAGTTCTCCAGCTCCATATACATCTGGATGTGTTGCCAGGATCTGCTCTGTTAAAGATGTCCCTGAACGAGGCATTCCAACGATAAAGATAGGCTTTTTTGTCTTGATAGTAGCCTTTTTTGCTTTTTTGAAAAATTCTTTGGTAAATACTTTTTTAAGCCTTTCAAAATATTCTTCTTCCCTTTTCCCATGGTATGTCCTTGGAACCAGATCATTTGCCTCTTTTAACTCTTTAAAGGCCTTATCATATTCTCCAATCGCCTCATATAGTTCAGCAAGGGTAAACTTAACAGAACAAATAAATCCCTGGCCTAAGTGTGTATTTTCAAGGGCTTCATTGAGTACATCTATGCCTTCTTTTTCTGCCTTAAATTTTTTGCACAACACCCCAAGTAAACTTACTGCTTGAGGATTATGTTGCCTTTTCCCAGTAAAAAATTGTTTTACTATGTAAAAAGCATCTTCATCCCAACCTTTTTTCTCGTAAATTGATGCCTTTTGAAGGAGAAGTCCTTCATTATCAGGGTCAAGTTTTAGACCTTCTTCAACCACTTCTAATGCCTCATCCCATCCTGTACAAACCATCATGGCCTGGGCAAGGAGCTTATACAGACCTGGAGTATTAGGCGCCAAATTAAGGGCATGCCTTGCTTCTTCTTCTGCCTTACACACTACTCCTGCCATACTATAGGCATTTGAAAGCCTGGTCCTAAAACTGATATTTGCTGGGTCTTTTTCAACTAACATCTTTCCTAAAGGTATGGCATACCAGGGCCTATTTATATCCATAAAAGTATCCATTAAAATAAATTGGTCTTCTTTGGTCTTTGGTTTTAGCACATAAGCGGCCTTGGCGATCTCTTCTGCCTCTTCAAACCTACCAAGTTGTGCGAGACAATATGCAAGTTTTACAAATGGTCTTGGATCCAGTGGATTTAAAACCACTGCACGATCCAGATAATTAACCGCCTCTTCATGCATTCCTCTTTCAAGATATACAGTTCCCAGATTAAAAAGAGCCTCATAATTGTCAGGATCTAGCTCCAGTGCCTTCTTAAGGACCTTTGTAGCCTCTATATGTTTTTGCATATTAAAATACACAGTACCTAAATCAATTAAAAATCGCACATTTTCAGGTTCCAGATCAGATGCAGCTTTTAATAGTGTTTTTGCCAGATCAATCTGTTTGCCCTGCAACGCCATAATGCCCAAATGGTGATATGCGATGCTATTTTTTGGATCTCTAGTTAATATTTCTCGATATATTTCCTCGGCTTCTTTATATCTTCCCTGGAGATGAAGTTTTTCTCCTTTAATTACTAATTGTAAGATATCTTCATTCAATTCACTGAGTTTTTCCATTTTTTCTGAAATTTTTAAAGACATAAGTTTCCTCCCCTGATACTTTACATTAACTCTCAAAAAATCCCGTTTGTTTGTATATCTGTTCCAAGAGTTTTTTATATTTGTCATCAAACTTACTTCTCCTTATCATAATTTCCAAAAATGGGATTGCCTCATTTGCCTTGTTTTGTTTGATTAAAGACTCAATAAGAATATCATATACCTGAGTCTCATCAATTCCTAAGTCAAAAATTAGTTTGCATATCTGTTCTGCGCGATCATACATTTTTAATCTGAAATTCACTTCTGCGAGCGTTATTAAAGTGCTGGGGTCCTTATCTCCTAGATTAACAGCCTTTACCAAATATTTTCTTGCTTCTTCTAAATCATTTTCCTCAGCCAATACCTTTCCATAATTAGCATATGCCTCCATATATGAATCATCAATAGAGATTGCCTTTGTGAAAAGGTTCTTTGCCTCCTTTAAATCCCCTTTGAGGTAATAAACAACCCCTAAATTCACTAAATATTCTGGTTTGGTGTCATCTAAAGTAAGAGCTGTATCAAAAAAATATTTTGCAATATCCAATTTACCCATCTGTAAAGCCAAGAGCCCCATTAAATGATGGGCTTCAGAATTATTAGGCTCTTCTGCAAGAATTTTTCTGTATTCTTCTTCAGCCCTTGGCAAGTTGCCAGAACGATGAAGATGTTTTGCAGCCTCTAATCTGTCTTTTATTGATCCTAATTTTAAATTTTTTTCTTTCATATTAAGTCTCCGTTAAATCTATTATAAATTTAATTCTATAATTCCCATCCTCGTCCATTGGGGAACTGTATTTTCAATGCAATTTAAAACATCTTTTTCTATATCTTCCTTTTTTTGTTTCTCAATATTAGCGACTTCAATTAGATTATTATAAACACAGGATACAATTTCCTCTACATCTTTAATCTCTCTATTAACAATGACATCATAAACTAGTCGTTCTATTAGATTTACTGCAATACCTGATTTGGATATTGGTGCACTGAAAAATTTGATAATATTTCTATACCTCGAATCTTTGGCTACTACTTTATTTAATCTAATAGATGATTCTCTATTATTTTGCGTCTCATTAATGAAAAAATCTATTAACCTAGTATTATGGAGTAAGGCAAGGAAGGGAATTATTTCGTTTAATTGATTATATCCTAAAATACGATCTTTTAGTAAATTTCCTATACTACAGCTTTTTTCCGTTAAAATTTCTATCAATCGGTCAACAGTCTTTGGGGCAATATTTGCATTTTTATTACAAAATGGAATTTCTATTTTGTACTTTTTTTCCGTTGGAACTATTCGTAAGGCTACCTGTATCTCTTCTAACTTTTTTTTCCATTTTTTTACAGGTATTCTTGTTGCACCTTTAATATATATATCTTTTCTAAAACTCATTTCTATTAAATAGTCTTTAAGTATTTCTCTTAACACACTTGATCTTTGTTCTTGTATGAATTTTAATTGTTCATCATTTAAATATATTTTTTCCATTTCCCAAATGGGTTCTGCCTGAGTTATATATTTTGTTTTTGATTCTGACATATATGATAATATTTCTGAAAAAAATAAAGGCTTCCAGTCTTGATTTAAATATTCGTGTACCAAATATTCCTTTGCTTTAGCTTCATGTTTTTTTAATAGCTTATTTACAAAAGGCATATTAAAATATCCCAATTTGAATTTCTGCATTTTTTTAATTAAATTCAATCCAATTGATATTTGTGAAATGCTTCCTATATCAGGAAACATCTTTGAAAAATCTACAAGAAATTTTTGAAGCGGAACCTGTCTCCACCACCCACACATGTCATTATAACTAATATAACAAACACCTCCTGGTTTAAGTTTTTGTCTTATTATTTTTACTGCATTTATTCTATTTTCATGTGAAATCCAGGAAAAAACACCATGAAGAGTTATATAATCAAACATTGGAAACTCATTTAGTTTTTCCTTCAACATCTCTTCAAAGGAGAGTTCAAAAAAATGCACATTTTTCAATTGTGCTAGATTTTTAATCTTTTCTGAAAAACAGATATGCTCTGGATTAAAGTCAACCCCAAAAAAATTTCCTTCAGGATATAGGGATGATATCAAATTTAAATTAAAACCCATCCCAGAGCCAAGTTCCAGATAATTAAAGCCTTTTTTTATATCAGGGGGGTCAAATCCTTTTAAAAGAATACACACATTCAAAAAATCAGGGACTTGATAGTGATAGAAATTGGCTGTATAGGATACATCAGAAACATACCCATCCATCCATTCTGTAGTTGATATCATAAGTTTCCTCCTAATTTATCTAAACCAATTGCAGATTGAGCCTTAATCATATTCTCTTTTATATCTTTATCATGAGGATTTATTTTATGGGCCTGTTTAAAATATTCGAGGGCTTTAAAATATTGTCTGTTTTCCCAGTAAGTCACTCCAATATTGTTTAATAATAAGGGATTAAGATTATCTTTTTCAAGTAATTTTTCGAAAATTCTTGTGGCTATATCTTTTCTGCCTTTTTTAAAAAATTTTTCTCCCCACTTAATTAGTCTATCAATTTCTATTCTTTGTTTCTGTTTTAATAGACTTTGATAAAGATTGACATATTTTTTAGCCTGTCCATCTAATGAGAATTCTTTTTTAATAGTTGATTTAACCTGTCTTTGGATAGCTTTACTTCTATTTTTCTTTTGAAAAATAAACTTTATACCCTCAGCAAGGTCATCAATGTTATTTTTTTCAGCAATATAGCCAGTTTTTTTGTGATTTACATAGTCTTCAAGTGCAGTTTCAGAAAAACCAACAACAGGAACCCCCATCGCCATAGCGTCTAAACTATATAGATTAATAGGATCGTAAATAGCGCCTGAAACATACACGTCAGATGCCCGATAATACCATGAAAGAATTTCTTCATTGGGCATTATAGGCACGTGGTGAATTGGAAATGTAACATGAATATCTAAATCAAGATAGTCGGCGCCTATAAGAATGAAATAGGGATTATGAACTTCCTCTCTTTCTATAAGTATATTAATAGCTTCAATTATATTTTTTATTCCTTTTCTTTTGTTTTCTACAGAAGGAACAACTGTGATAATTACATTCTTATTCTGTTCTATGCCAAGTATATCTCTTGCCTTTGATTTAGTTATAGGTTTATAATCTAAAAAAGGTGAGCTTGGGAAAATAAGTTCAACATCCTTTATCCCCATCTTCTCTATCATATTTTTTAAAAATGTGCTTTGCACAACTATTTTAAAATTCATAAGTTTAAACAATTCTCTTTTTTTCTGCCATGCATCTGAGATTAAAGCTTGAGCATCCTCCATAACTTCTGGACATTTAATACATCCTTTTAAATAACCTTTACAATCTATTGCTATAGGTAAATCACATCCACCTGTAAAAAAAGACAGATCGTACATAGTAATTACCACCTGTTTTCCTAAAAAAAATAAAGGGGCCAGTTCCCAGTCAACAAGACCTGGCACCCAGTGTATGTGAATTATATCGGCTTCATTGATGCAATCTAAGTTTCCAAGGTCTATGTTACTATATGGCAGAGAATATGTTATTTCTCCCTCATAGGGCATTATCTTTACACCCAATTTGTTTCGCCAATCTTCAAATATTTCTATCAATGGGGGAGCTATATTATATGGCATATTCTCTACCAATTTTATCTTATCCTTAAATACAGGGTCTTTTATAATTGCCTTAACACTAGGGTCACCAGAAGATTTCAAAAAAGTGACAAATAAAGACTCCACACCTTCTTTTTCAACACCTTTGTGAATCCTATAGGCCAATAGCCCCTGTTCCCAAAAATCTACTAAGCTCAAGTGTACTACCTTCATATTACCTCCCTTTTCCATGGCAGCTCCATTTTTCTATGCTGATAAAATTGAGGTCTTGGATACATCTTATATAGGTTCTCTTTAATTTTCTTTAAGGAATTCTCTTTATGTTTGTTCTGCCTCAAAAGATTTGTACTGTCTCTAAAAAAAACTCCATACCTCTCAAGTTCTTGAGCAATCTTTTCAACCTCCTCTGATTTCCTATCTTGCCCTTTAATCATCTCCCTAAAAAATGAAATCCACCCAGGATGGAAATCAATTTTCTTTGCATAATTTAATAAAAGCTCTGCCTTTTTTGTGTTTCCTTGGATTAAATAGTCAAAAATTTGATATAAAAATATTGGATCCCTTTTGTTTGACGGATAATATCTTCCTAAAAACATGTCTTCTGTAACATGGAAAATTTCCATGAGCTCCTCAGAACTCTTTATATCTGATATCCCCCAGAGAAAGTCCACTGCTTTTTGTTGTTCCTTTGTAATGTCATCTAATGGTTCTTTAAAAAATTTTAGAAAATGCTTACTATAGCCATAACCCAGAGGAGTTCCTTTATAAGTAGATGTTTTTTTTATCCCTTCAGGACCTTCTATAGAGGTTTTTAATTGCATAATCCAATGGGGTCTATTTAAATGTATACAAAATCCCACATGGGTACCAAATCCAAATGACATTGTATGGGTGGATATTAGTATCAGGGTTTTTAATCTTGGTAAAAAATTTCTGTCATTTATATGACCTGCAGTAACACAGGTATATCCCTCTGAAATAAAAGGTTTTTCACAATCTAATAAGACATCTCGCCAGCCTACACAAACGAGTATATTGTCAAAATCCTTTTCAATACTTTTAAGATAAGACAAAATTTCTTTCTTATCATACTGAACTAGCAAAGATTTAGCAGAATGTGGTAAAAAAACCAATAAAGTTTTACCCATGGCCTTCTTGATTTCCTTTATCTCTTGCTCTGAAAAAATCGGTTGAGCATAATGAATTGAAGGTCCAATGGCAAATAATGCCTTATTAGTCAGTTGCCTTAAAAAAGGAAATCTGTGACTACTAAAAACAAAATGGGCAGGAAAGGGAGCTGCTAAATCATTTGGCCAAACATGGTCAAAAAGCATTGCAGCGTGTTCTAAAACGCCCTTGATTTGATAAGAGTCTTTTAACCCTGCATACATCTTTAAGATATATGCATGGCCATATAAATCATTGGTTCTTAAAATCTCACTGGTAATTAAAGGTCTTTCCTGAGCCAGAGACTTTATATCAGTAATAATTTCTTCTATCATAAACTAAACCTCCTTTTTATCCTCATATATCAAAATCTATACCATATATCACAATAAAATGCATTAAAAAATAAACACCTCTTCACTCTGGGATGTATGTTTAACTCAAAAGAAACCATGATTTATTTTGGCATATAAATTGCTTAATCAGGTTATCATGAAATTTTTTCCCATTCTCAAAACAAAGGGGGATCAAGTATGGCTCTTACAATTAATACCAATATATCTTCATTAATAGCGCAAAATAGCCTTAGACTGGCAAGTGATGCTTTATCTAAGAATCAGCTAAGACTATCTACGGGTCTTAGGATTAATTCTTCCGCTGATGATGCTGCTGGACTTTCTATTTCAAAGAGAATGACTGCTCAGATAAGAGGGCTTAATCAGGCTATTAGAAATGCCTATGACGGAATTTCCATGATGCAGACAGCTGAAGGAAATATGGATGAGATGATGAATATCCTCCAGAGGATGAGAGAGCTTGCTGTTCAGGCATCAAATGCCTTAACTGATTCTGATAGAGATGATTTAAACCAGGAATATCAGCAAAAAATGGCTGAGCTAGACAGGATTGTAGATACAGCAGAGTTTAATGGATTAAGGCTATTAGATGGAACACTAGGTGCCGCTACCTTTCAGGTAGGTGCAAATACATCCAGTGCAAATAGGATTCAGATAAATTTAGCCTCTGATTTGCATACAGATAAAATTGGACTCACCAATGAGTTTGGAGGACAGTTAAAATTAAGAAATGGAGTTGGAAAAGTGGCAATTGCCGATGGATCCATTGCTTTGAATGGATATAAACTAAGTGTAACACCCTATGTAACCAGGGCGCTGAATCAGAACATGAGGAATCCAGGTAATAATCTTGGTAAATATGTTATCGAGAAGGGTCATTCTCAAAGCAGCGCTTATGCTATTGCACAGGCTATTAACAATTCCAGTTTAGGTGTAACTGCCCATGCAAAGACCGAATATACTGCCGCTAATACTGCTATTTCTGTCAAAAAAACTAATAAAGTGGTGGCTGGTTCAACGGGAACATATACAGTTGTTGCAAAGGCGTATGGATATTATACATTGAGAATTAATAACTTCACTGTATTTAGCAATTATAAAATATCAGCAACTAAAACTTTAAAGAAACATTTGGCAGCTGGTTCCTCAGCCACAGTAACTGCAACTGTTAAGATTGGAGCATCAACCATTGCTGCTGCAATTAATAAGATGTCCAAGACATTAGGTGTAACTGCTCAGGTAACTGATAATGGAAAACTTAAATTAAATAATTTAGACGGTGGAAATATAAAAATTACTGAAAGGGCTGGGACAAAAGTTGGAACAGGAACAGCAGGAAGAGGAACACATACAGCAGGTAATTTTCATCTTAAAACCTATCACAATGCATTTGATGGAGCTGCAGGATTCTTTATCAATTCTAATCTTAACAATGGAGCAAATCTTATAGGCACAGCTGGATTTAATCCAGGCGGTGCTGATGCATTTACCGCCAATGGATATAAACTAACTAATGCAAATGTAACAGTAGTTAGAGGAACAGTGACAATAACTGGACCATCAGCATTTAATTTTTCAGATTATTGGGCTCCTAATGTACAAGCAGGAGGAACCACCTCTGCAGAAGCGAGTACAGCTGGTAATATTAATTTTAATAAGGTTACAACCTCTGCAGGAGCGTCAGTAAATAAAGGAAAAGTGGATTTTACTAGGCTCACTAATAGGGTGACTTATACTGTAAGTAATGCCAACATGACCACACAGGGTGGAGCGAGGACTGACGGTTATCAATACAAATTCACTGCAGCTAATCAACAGATGTTCTTAAAAACTACAAATATCTTGACTGCTAAAAACGCCCAAAAGGCTATTGACAGGATTGATCAGGCAATAAATGACCTAAATAAGTTTCGGGCAACACTTGGAGCAACCCAAAACAGGCTTGAATCTACAATCAATAACTTAAACAATTATGTCCAAAAATTAATAGATGCAAATTCCAGGATTCTTGATGCAGACGTTGCAAAAGAAGCAGCAGAGCTCACACAAAACAACATCAAGCGTCAGGCAGCTGCAGCAATGCTAGCACAGGCAAACCAGAACCCAGCTATTGCCCTGCAGCTACTGCAAGGACTATAATCCAATAAAAACAAGGAGACCCTATAAATGGCCCTTGGCTCAATCTACAATGCATATCCCAATGGAAGACCCAGTGGGCTCCCAGATGATATTGTTGATCAACTGGTTCAGGTAAAACAGCTCCAGCTCTTAACCCCTATTCAACAGGACATTCAAAAAGAGCAGGCAAGGGAGGATAATTATACATCTCTTAGCTCAAAGCTGGTCGATCTATATAAGGCAGCTGATGAGATAGATACTACGACTTCTTTTCTCACCAAAACTGCTAGCTCTTCTGATGAGATTGTTTTGACTGCAGATGCATCTAACACAGCCCATACTGGAAACTACACAGTTACTGTAAATAATATTGCCAAGGCCCATCATTTAATTATTGGTGTTGATGATGGAAACACATCAAATGGAGTAACTCAAGGTATTTCCAATCCAGATGATGCGAATTTAATTCAGGATAATGTTACCATATCTTTTTATCACAATGGAAAAAAATATTCATATACAACTGATTCAAAGACAACATTAACTAATCTAGCCAATAAGATATCAGAGGACGATAATGGGGTATATGCCCAGGTCACCAATATCGGAACACAAGAATCTCCTCAATATGTATTAAGTCTTTTGTCTGAGACTACAGGCTCAGGCAAAAATCAGATAACAACTGATTCAAATGGCACAACTACTGGAATAACTTTATCTGATGATTTATTTACAACAGGTGCAACAGAACAAGAAGATGCACAATCAGGAGAAGATGCTTCTTTAAATGTAGATGGAGTGGATTACACAAGGTCTTCAAATGAAATAGATGATATTATAGAAGGAGTTACAATAAACATAAAAAATACAGGCACAGTAAATTTAAATGTTTCCATCGATATAGATGATATTACAAACAAGGTTAAATCTTTAGTTGATGCCTATAATAACTTTGACCAATTTATGGATGATAATGCGTCCTATGATTTAGAAGACAAAAAAGCAGCAGCCCTTTTAGGAGATTCCATTGCAAGGACTGCTCAAAATAATATAAGGTCTATTGTATCAGGCATAGTCCCTGATACATCAGATAATGCATATCAATACTTATCCCAGATAGGTATTGAATTTAATGATGATGGTCAGCTCACATTTGATGAAAATACCTTTAAAAGCACCTTAAGTTCTAATCCAGATGATGTCTTAGCCCTATTTACTGGAAAAAATGGAGTTGCCACAAGGCTAAAAAATGGTATATCTTCATATACAGATTCCTCATCAGGCATTATAACAAAGACAATTAGGTCTATTAAAGACAAAATTAATGACTTAAACGATGAATATAGTGATGCCCAGGAAGATTTAAAAGATTACGAAGAACAAATGGTCAAAAAATACTCTAATCTGGAAGAAGTAGTATTAAAATACAAGGCAATTCAAGAACAATTTGATTCCTATGTTGAGCAATGGAAAAGCTTAAATAAAGGGTAATTTTAACCTTTTTCAGGAGAAAGCCCCCCCTGCTCTCACCTTTAAGATATTCTGGAAAATTTATATCCTAAAAAACCCTCTTAAACTAAACTCCACCCATCTAAAAAAAATTAAAGCCAATTTTACTAAGCTAGGGCTAAAGTATTCTACCTCCTTGCCGAATATATAGTCAAAGAGCAAAGCAAATTAAGGAAACAAAGGAGGTAAGATATGGCTCTTACAATTAATACCAATATATCGTCTTTAATAGCCCAAAATAGCTTAAGGCTGGCAAGTGACGCCCTTGCAAAAAATCAGCTCAGGTTATCTACTGGTCTCAGGATTAATTCTGCTGCTGACGATGCTGCTGGACTTTCCATATCAAAGAGAATGACTGCTCAGATTAGAGGGCTTAATCAAGCAATTAGAAATGCCTACGACGGTATATCCATGATGCAGACTGCTGAAGGGAATATGGATGAGATGATGAATATCCTCCAGAGAATGAGGGAGCTTGCAGTTCAGGCATCAAATGCCCTGACTGATTCTGATAGAGACGATTTAAACCAGGAATATCAGCAAAAAATGGCTGAATTAGACAGGATTGTAGATACTGCAGAATTCAATGGCCTTAAATTATTAGATGGAACGCTTGGCACAGCAACATTTCAGGTGGGTGCAAATACTACTGCAGCAAACAAAATTCAGGTGAGTTTGTCCCAGAGCTTGCATACAAAAGATATTGGAGTAACAAACGAATATGGTGGAAAATTAAAACTCAAAAATGGAGCTTCTGGGAATGTGGCAATTGCCGACGGATCAGTTGCAATTAATGGTCAAAAATTAAATGTAACACCGTATGTAACCAGGGCACTGAATCAAAATATGAGGAATCCAGGTGCTAACCTTGGAACTTATGTTATTGAGAAGGGTCATTCTCAAAGTAGTGCTTATGCTATTGCCCAGGCTATTAATAACTCCAGTTTAGGTGTAACAGCCCATGCAAAGACCGAGTATACTGCTGCTAATACTGCTATTTCTGTTAAAAAAACTAATAAAGTCACCGCTACTGCAACAGGAACATATACAGTTGTTGCAAAGGCATATGGATATTATACATTGAGAATTAACAATTTTACTGTATTTAGCAATTATAAAATATCAGCAACGAAGACCCTAAAGACTCATCTGGCAAATGGTTCTGCTGCCACAGTAACTGCAACTGTTAAGATTGGTGCATCAACTATTGCTGCTGCAATTAATAAGATGTCCAAGACATTAGGTGTGACTGCTCAGGTTACTGATAATGGAAAACTTAAATTAAATAATTTAGACGGTGGAAATATAAAAATTACTGAAAGGGCTGGGACAAAAGTTGGAACAGGGACAGCAGGAGTTGGAAAACACACAACAGGTAATTTTCATCTTAAAACCTATCATAATGCTTTTGATGGAGCCGCTGGATTCTTTATCAATGCTAATCTTAACAATGGAGCAAATCTTATAGGCACAGCTGGATTTACTGGAGGCGCTAATGATGCATTCACAACCAATGGATATAAACTAACTAGTGCAAATGTAACAGTAATCAGAGGGACGGTCACAATAACTGGACCATCAGCATTTAATTTCTCAGATTATTGGGCTCCTAATGTAAAAGCAGGAGGAACCACCTCTGCAGAAGCGAGTACAGCTGGTAATATTAATTTTAATAAGGTTACTACCTCTGCAGGAGTGGCAGTAACTAAAGGAAAAGTGGATTTCACCAGACTTACCAATAGGGTTGTCTACACAACAGGTAATGTAAATATGACAACTCAGGGAGGAAAGAGGACTGACGGTTATCAATACAAATTCACTGCAGCAAATCAACAGATGTTTTTAAAAACAACAAATATCTTAACAGCAACTAACGCCCAAAAGGCTATTGACAGGATTGACAAGGCTATAGCTGATTTAAATAAATTCCGTGCAAAACTGGGTGCTACTCAAAACAGATTTGAATCCACAATCAACAACTTAAACAACTATGTCCAGAAATTAGTAGATGCAAACTCCAGAATAGTTGATGCAGACGTTGCAAAAGAAGCAGCAGAACTAACAATGAACAATATCAAACGTCAGGCAGCATCTGCAATGTTAGCGCAGGCAAATCAGAACCCAGCACTTGCCCTACAGCTATTAGGCGGAATGTAATCTAAGTTATAAGGGGCCCAAGGCGGCCCCTTTTTAAAAAATAGTTGACGAAAATCCCCCTTTTGTTACATCCTATTTTTTCAATAAACACAGGTTACCAATCCTTAGACTTAAAATCTCACAACAAGGAGAGTTTATAAAATGGTAAAAGGTGCTGCATATGCGTATCAAAAAAGCTCAATTGAGTCCGCATCCAGAGAGGACATCCTTTTAAAGCTCTATGAAGGGGGAATAAGATTTCTGCAACAGGCACAAAAACTCTGGAAACAGGGAGAAAAGGCAAGGGCAAGGGACTGTCGCTCCAGGGCCATGGCAATAATTACAGAACTCCACGCAACTCTGGACAGGGAAAATGGAGATAAGGAGCTGGTTCAGCAATTAGAAGAACTTTACGCATTTATGATTAAAGAGATGGCCAGGATAGGAGTAGAAGACGATTTTGATGGTTTAAAAAACATTGAAGAAATAATGCAAAAATTATATGATGGATTTAAAGAAGCAGCAAAGGAATTTAAAAAATTAAAAAAATAAGGGAGGCCTTATGAGCCTTGGGTCAATCTATAATGCATACCCCAATGGAAGACCCAGCGGACTCCCAGATGATATTGTTGATCAACTAGTTCAGGTAAAACAGCTCCAGCTCTTAACCCCTATTCAGCAGGACATTCAAAATGAGCAGGCAAGGGAAGATAATTATGCATCTCTTAGCTCTAAATTGGTCGATCTATATAAGGCAGCTGATGAGATAGACACTACATCTTCTTTTCTCACCAAAACTGCTACATCTTCTGATGAAAATATTTTAGAAGCAGATGCATCTAACACAGCCCATACTGGAAACTACACAGTTACTGTAAATAATATTGCTAAAGCCCACCATTTAATTATTGGTGTTGATGACGGAAATTCATCAAATGGAGTAACTAAAGGGATATCCAATCCAGATGATGCGAACTTAATTAAAGATAATGTTACCCTATCTTTTTATCACAATGGAAGAGAATATTCCTATACAACAGATTCTCAGACCACATTAAGTAAATTGGCGAAAGAGATATCAGAAGATGATAATGGAGTTTATGCCCAG
The DNA here is from genome assembly GCF_053993635.1 of Desulfothermus sp. Lineage (NCBI taxonomy): Bacteria > Pseudomonadati > Thermodesulfobacteriota > Desulfovibrionia > Desulfovibrionales > Desulfothermaceae > Desulfothermus > Desulfothermus sp. The sequence continues at coordinate 17,911 of NZ_JBMYBT010000044.1, forward strand.
GTTACAAATATTGGAACAGAAGAATCTCCTCAGTATGTGCTAAGCCTTTTATCTGAAACCACAGGGTCAGGAAAAAATCAAATAACAACTGATTCAAATGGAACAACAACCGGAATAACCCTATCTGATGATTTATTTACAACAGAAGCAACTGAACAAGAGGATGCACAATCAGGAGAAGATGCATCTCTAAATGTAGATGGAGTAGATTACACAAGGTCCTCAAATGAAATAGATGATATTATAGAAGGGGTTACAATAAACATAAAAAATACAGGCACAGCGAATATAACAGTATCCCTTGATATAGATGATATCACAAACAGGGTAAAATCCCTTGTAGATGCCTATAATAACTTTGACCAGTTTATGGATGAGAATGCATCATATAATTTAGAAGACAAAAAAGCAGGAGCCCTTTTAGGAGACTCCATTGCAAGGACTGCCCAAAATAATATAAGGTCTATTGTATCAGGTATAGTTCCTGAGACATCTGATAATGAATATCAGTATTTATCTCAAATAGGAATTGAATTTAATGATGATGGACAGCTCACATTTGATGAAAATATCTTTAAAAACGCATTAAGTTCTAATCCAGGTGATGTCTTAGCCCTATTTACTGGAGAAAATGGAGTTGCCACAAGGCTAAAAAGTGCTATATCTTCATATACAGATTCTTCATCAGGCATCATAACAAAGACAATTAATTCTATTAAAAACAAGATAAATGACTTAAACGATAAATATAATGAAGCCCGGGAAGATGTTCAGGACTATGAAGAACAATTGGTCAAAAAATACTCTAATCTGGAAGAAATAGTATTAAAATACAAAGCTATCCAAGAACAACTGGACTCATACATTGAAATGTGGAAAAATATAAAATAATTTTAAGGGGTTTTTTATGGCGAACAATATAAAAATAGACAAAACTCCACCAATAGAATTAAAGGATAAAGAGTTAAATTCTCCAGATACAAAACAGGTGGAAATCAAAAGGCAAAATATAGACAATATCAAGATAGATAGTGATGATTTAGAAAAGGCAGAAAGGACGTTAGAACAAAAACTCCTAAAATCCCAGCAGGAAAATCGGATTGATCAAACTGTTCCTACTAAGGATATACTCAAAGAAAAAGACAAAAAAGGTCTTATACAGAAATTAACGAAAGATGAACTTGAGAAGATAAAAGAGGCAACAAACGAAGTATTGGCCCAGTTAAATATTCAACTGGATTTTGAAATAGATAAAACCCTTGGAAAGGTGATTGTAAAGGTCATAAATAAGGAAACAGGAAAGGTCATTAGACAAATTCCACCAGAAGAGATGCTGAAGATTGCCAAAAGAATGGAAGAGATGAGCGGCATCCTCATTGATAAGTGGAGTTAATTAAAAAGAAATTATTAAAATATCTTCCCCCCCAAGCAAGAGGCCTTTTTGTGCCTCCTTACCTTGACAGGCATTTGCAAAACAATTAACCCCTATGATTTTACTTTCTACTTTTTTAGAAAAAAAGATTGTGGTTTATACTTTATGAAGATTGATCTTGGAGATATAAAAATATCCATAAAAAACGGAGCTCAAGATTTTCAGGTTCAAGAAATAGTTGATTTTCCAATTAAAAACACAGGTGATTTTGGAGTTTATATTCTTAAAAAATGGGGAGCAAATACCTGGGACGTTCTGGGTGATATAAAAAAAAGGCTTAGAAGGAGCACCAGAGATATTGCATACGCAGGTCTAAAAGACAGACATGCAATAACCTCTCAATATATCACCATACATCAAGGCCCTAAAAAAGATATTAGAGGGAAAAACTATATTTTGAAATATCTTGGACAGACAGATAGACCTATCTCAAGGTCAAACCTTAAAGGAAATAGATTCAAAATAAAAATCAGGATATCAAAAGATATTCCTGAAGATTTCTTTTTAAAACAAGTGGAGTTAATTGAAACGTATGGTATTCCCAATTACTATGATGACCAGAGGTTTTCGTCTGTTCCAAAAAATAAGTTGTTTTTTGCAAAGGAACTTATCTTAAAAAGATACAAAAATGCACTATATTCCATTTTAGTCAACTCCAGTCAAAAAGAATCATCAAAAACAAAAAAATTCAGGGAATGTTTAAAGGAAAATTGGGGGGATTTTTCAAAGTGTCTTTCTCTTGCACCCCCAAATTGGGAAAAACAAGTTTTAAGAACACTCTCATGTGGCAGGCTATCAAATTCTAAAATAAAAAAGGCCCTCTCTATAATTGATAGAGAGTTTTTGTTTTTTCAGTGTAATGTCTATCAATCCTATGTGTGGAACTTAGTGTTAATTAATTTCTTAAAATCCCTTAATATACCCTTAAAAAAAGTTCCAGGTGAAATCCTGGACCTATTTTTTTATAGCTCTTTAAAACCACAAGCCTTCGACCAGGTTATCACCACCCAAATCCCTTTACCTGGCCCTAATAGTGTGTTAGAAAGTAACGTCTATGAAATTTACAGAAGAGTCTTAGAGGAGGAGGGGATAAAAGATATTGGTGCATTTAGGACAAGGGTTAAGGGAGCTGTTTTTAAATCCAGTCCAAGGCACGCTATTTTTATTCCAAAAATATTTAAATGGGAAAAATCCACCCCTTATATCTGGCAAATTGATTTTTTCTTACAAAGGGGGACTTATGCCACGGTTTTAATAAAACGTCTTTTTTTATTCTATGGAGAGTAAAAATGACGAGTAAAGAGATAAAATTAGTCCTTGTCACAAAAAGAAAAAGACTTGCAACTGAACTATCTGAAATTTTCAAAGAAAATAGCAGTATTTCACTGAATTTAATTACTGATTCAAAGGAAACAGCCCTTGATTTAGCAGCCAGAAATCAAGTTGATTTAATACTCATTGACTGGAATAGAGAAAAAGAAAACCCTTTTAAAGATGTTACTTTTAATGTCCCAATTGTATTTATATTTCCTGAACAAATTAATGATTTTTTAAAAAATAGTGCCTTAGAACAATATGGTTATATTGTGTATCCATTTAATAACCATGCAGTATTAAATACCTTACATCTTGCAATAGAAAAGTTCAATATACAAAAAGAATTAAATATAGCGAATAGAATAAAAGCCCTTAGTATCTTCGCTGCTGGCATAGCCCATGATTTTAATAATTTACTTGGTGCGATAATAGGATATGCAGAGCTTTTAAAATTCAAGACAAGAGAGAGTAAAGAACTTAGTAGATATGTTGATTTAATTTTAAGGGCATCTGATAAGGCTAAGAATCTAGTAGATAAACTCGCTCAATATAGCCGCAATTGGGAAAATATGGAGAAGCGAATATTTCCATTTCATGTAATTTTAAAAGAGACATTACGCATAGAAAAGTTTGATGTATTGGGGACAATATCCATAATAGAAGACATAAACAAGGAATGCGATGAAATATATGCAGATCCATCACAGACTTATCTATTATGCCAATCTTTATTAAAGACTTTAAAAAACATTGTAAAGCCTGATACCCAGTTAAAAATTTCACTTAAAAACAAAAAGTTGGAAGACTCAGACAAAAAAATCGTATGTCTTTTTGTTGAAGCCAAAAAACAGGATTTTAAAATAGATGATATAGAAAAAGAATTAGGCTCAAGAGGTATTTTAAAGTTTATAAAACAAGTGGATGGTAAAATTGATATTGTCAATCTGGATGATGATAAAATTAAAATAGCTATTTTTATTCCTGGAGCAAGCAATATAGGAGAGAGAAGATGAAAAAAGAGATACAAGTGCCCAAAAATTTTATAAAAAATATAATTACGCAAGATCTAAAAGAAGGTAGAGTTGAAAAAATAATCACAAGGTTTCCACCAGAGCCAAATGGATATTTACATATTGGACATGCAAAATCCATTTGTTTGAACTTTGGGCTTGCAGAGGAATTTAATGGCAGGTGTCATTTAAGGTTTGACGATACAAATCCAGCAAAGGAAGACGATATTTTTGTTCACGCAATAAAAGAAGATGTTAGATGGCTTGGCTTTGACTGGGGAGAACATCTATATTTTGCATCTGACTATTTTGATAAATTGTTTGAATTTGCAGTTGAGTTAATAAAGAAAAATAAGGCATACGTGTGTGAACTTAGTCCAGAGGAAATAAAAAAATATAGGGGAACATTAACAGAGCCTGGTATTGAAAGCCCTTATAGAAACAGGAGTATTGAAGAAAATTTAGATCTCTTTTACAGGATGAAAAATGGAGAATTTGAAGAAGGATCAAAGGTCCTTCGGGCAAAAATTGACATGAAATCACCCAATATTAACATGCGCGATCCCGTAATCTACAGGATAATAAAAAGGCCCCACCACAGGACCGAAAATAAGTGGTGCATATACCCAACCTATGACTTTGCCCATTGTCTTAGCGATGCAATAGAAAATATAACTCATTCCCTGTGTTCTATAGAATTTGAAGACCACCGCCCCTTGTATGAATGGTTTATAAATGAGCTCATTAATAGAGAACCAAAGCCCAAACAAATAGAGTTTGCAAGGTTAAATCTCTCTTACACTGTGCTTAGCAAAAGAAAACTCATACAGCTTGTGGAAAAAGGAATTGTAAATGGCTGGGATGATCCAAGAATGCCGACTATAGCTGGTCTTAGAAGACGTGGCTACACACCAAAATCCATTAGAAGGTTTTGTGAATTAATTGGAGTTGGCAAGAGCGAATCTATGGTGGATATAGGACTTTTAGAATATGCAATACGGGAAGACTTAAATAAAATAGCGCCTAGACGAATGGGGGTATTGGATCCTGTTAAGGTGGTAATAGTTAATTATCCAGAAGACAAAGAAGAATATCTAGATGCTATAAATAATCCAGAAGATCTATCTCAAGGCACACGAAAAATTCCATTTTCCAGAGAATTATTTATTGAAAGAGAAGATTTTATGGAAAATCCTCCTAAAAAGTTTTATAGGCTTACGCCAGGCAGGGAAGTGAGATTAAGATACGCATATTTTATAAAATGTGTTGACGTAAAAAAAGATAAAAATGGAAATATTCAAGAAATCTATTGCACTTACGACCCTGAGACCAAAGGTGGTAATGCCAAAGACGGCAGAAAAGTAAAGGCAACGCTGCACTGGGTGTCTGCAAAACACGCAATCTCTGCTGAAATAAGGCTATATGACCGTTTATTTATAAAACCAGACCCAACTGCAGACGAAAAAAAGGGAATTGATTTCAAAGAATATATAAATTCAGACTCCTTCAAAGTTATAACCCATAGCAAACTAGAACCTTCCCTAAAAGATGTCCAGCCTGGGGATAGATTTCAATTTGAAAGAAAAGGATACTTTTGCGTTGATCCAGACTCAAGTAATGATAGATTAGTCTTTAATTTAATCGTGCCCCTTAGAGATAAATGGGCTAAAATGGCAAAAAAATGAGAGCAGATGTTTTTCTTGAAGAAAACAGAATTATTTGGTAGAAAAAGCGCTCTCTAGCTGGTCAAAACCTTGAGCTAAAACAAATAGGGGGAATAGGTCATGAAAAAAATTTTTACTTTTATTTTGATGAGTTGTTTAGTTTTTTCAGTAAGTAGTTTTGCAGGCAAAAAGATCTATATTAATGGTATTGATGCCAACTTCCCGCCATTTTCTTATGTTGATAAAAATGGAAATCCCACTGGATTTGACGTAGAGGCACTAAATTGGATTGCAAAAAAAATGGGTTTTAAGGTCATACACAAGCCAATGGATTGGGATGGAATAATTCCAAACCTGCTTGCAAAAAAAATAGATATGATAGCAGCTGGAATGAGTATTACTCCTGAAAGACAAAAGGTGGTTAACTTCACAATCCCTTATTGGGAAATCAAGCAGGTGATAGTTGTGAGAAAAGATTCCAACTTAACAGTTGATGATGTATTAAAAGGAAAAAAGATTTTAGGTGTTCAAAGGGGGACATCTGAAGCTGAATGGCTTGAAAAGAACAAAAGCAAAAAGGGCTGGAATTTTACCTTGAGATATTATGACTCTGCTCCACTTGCAGTGGTTGATCTGGTTAATGGAAGGATAGATGCAGCTGCAATGGACGATGCTCCGGCCTATGATGCAGCAAAGAAAAGGCCCGTCAAGGTATTAGGTACTTTTGGAATGCCTTCTGAAAAATTTGGATACGCAGTTAGGAAACAGGATAAAGAGCTTTTAAATACGTTAAATACTGGACTTAGAATGCTCATGAAAGACCCGTATTGGCAGGAATTAATAAAAAAATATAAACCTGGACAGTAAAAAATTAGGCGGGCACTTTTATATCCCTGGTGCCCGCACCATGTTCCTACTATTATGTTGCACTCTTTAGAAGTAGTCATCTCAAGTCTTCCATATGTGCTTGGAGGAGCCGTTAATACAGTGGCCATTGTAGTTGGCGCCATGGCCTGTGGTTTTTTTATAGGTCTTCCTTTAAGCCTTGTCCAGGTTTATGGCAACAACATACTTAAGTTTATTGCAAATATCTATGTATGGTTTTTCAGGGGGGTTCCTGTTTTAGTTCTTTTATTTCTGTTTTATTTTGGACTATTTACCTTAATAGACTTAAATATCTCTGCCTTTTGGTCAGCAGTCTTGGTTCTAGGACTAAGAGGTGGGGCCTATCAATCTCAGATATTTAGGGGAAGTATCCAGTCTATTCCAGATGGACAATTAAAGGCGGCAAAGGCCCTGGGCATGACAGATGCCCAGGGAATTTTGTTCATCATCCTTCCCCAGGTAATTAGAATTTCTCTACCTGGCTGGTCCAATGAATACTCAATTGTTTTAAAGGATTCAGCCATAGCCTTTGTATTGGGAACATCTGAGATAATGTCTAGGACACACTTTGTTGCATCTAGGACATATGAACAACTTGCAATGTATCTTTGTGCTGGTGTGATATATTTCATTTTGACATGGGCAGGAGTTTACTTGCTTAAACAAATTGAAAACAAATTAAAAATCCCAGGATACACTATTTAATAATGGACTACAGATCGAATAACAAAACATTGCTAGAGATAAAAAATTTGACCAAAGTCCTAGGAGGTAGGGAAATTATAAAAGATGTCTCCTTATCCTTAGATAAAGGGGACTTAAAGGTCTTAATTGGGCCATCAGGTGGAGGGAAATCCACTTTGCTCCAGTGTATTAATCTACTCCATATTCCAGACAAAGGGCAGATAATCTTAAACGGGAAAGAGGTTTCTTTTAAAAAAAAGAAAGAGATACTGGCGCTGAGGCAACAAATTGGAATGATCTTTCAAGACTTTAATTTGTTTGATCACTTAACTGCCATTGATAATGTGGCTATTGCACTTAGAAAGGTAAAAAAACTTCCCAAAAAAAAGGCTTTTGAAAGAGCAGAAATTGAACTTGCGAGGGTTGGTCTATCAGATAAGCTACATGCGTATCCAGCAGAACTTTCAGGGGGGCAAAAACAGAGGGTATCTATAGCAAGGGCCCTTGCCATGGATCCAGTTGTCTTACTTTTAGATGAGCCCACATCTGCCCTTGATCCAGAACTCATCATGGAAGTTTTATCGGTTATTAAAAATTTAAGCGAATCTGGCATGACCATGCTTATGGCGACCCATCAAATGAGTTTTGTAAAAAACATTGCAAAAGAGATCCTGTTTATGGAAAATGGGATGATAATTGAGCATGATACACCAAAGAGACTGCTTAGTAAAAAGTCCCGTACTTTAGATTTTTGCTCAAAACTTGCCTAAAATTTAGGAGAGATGGTAAGTTGTTTGACACCTCATTTTATATGAATCAGGTAATACCTGCTTTAAATAAAGGACTTTTAGTATCATTGTCTTTAATTTTTCCTTCTGTGATTTGTGGTCTAATAATAGGGGTTATAATTGGGACCCTGAGAGCCAATGGAAAAGGTATTTTTTCTAAAATTGCAGCAGGTTATGCTACTATTTTTAGAGGGACTCCTTTAGTTGTACAGTTATTTATTCTCTATTTTGGATTACCCAATATAGGAATTTATCTCTCCCCTTATTTAGCAGCCACACTTGGATTTACCTTGTGTAGTGGAGCATATCACTCTGAATACATAAGGGGAGCCCTTTTATCCATAAAAAAAGGTCAAATATTGGCTGCTCAGGCCCTTGGTTTTTCTCAATGGTCAAGCCTTGTCAACATTATTTTGCCACAGGCCATGAGGCGGGCACTGCCTGGTTGTGGCAATGAAATAATTTATTTGATAAAATACTCTTCACTTGCCTACATAATTACCTGTATTGAACTAACTGGTGAAGGAAAAATTATTGCCACAAAGACTTTTAGGTTTACAGAGGTTTTTCTAGCAGTTGGACTTTATTACTTAATTATGGTTACTTTGGCCGGGTGGTTTTTGAAATGGATTGAAAAAAAATTATATGTACCAGGATTTGGAAATAATAGATAGATACCTAGTTCTGTTCAGGTCCTAAATTTAGGGTGATTTAACAACAACTGTTTTTCAAAGAGATTACTTTTGATTTAAAAGTGTAAATAAAAAATTTACGTAAGCACATAGGAATACATTATGAAAAGTATATTAACTGGTATGTCTTTTGGTATTGCTAAAGAGGGAATACCCTTTATATTATTTTTTGCTTTTTGTACCTTTATCTTTGCATTAATAGATTTTAAAATTTTGTGTATTTTATTTTTGGCATTGACTTTTTTTGTGTTGAATTTTTTTCGTGATCCAGAAAGGTATCCCCCATGTGATGAAAATGTAGTTGTAAGTCCGGCTGATGGAAAGGTAGTTGAAATAAAGAAGGTTTTAGATCCCATAAAGGGTATAGAAAGATCAAGGATTTCTATTTTTATGAATATTTTTAATGTCCATGTAAACAGAGCTCCTGTATCTGGTGAGGTACAACAGATAAAATACATATCTGGAAAATTTTTTAATGCATCATTAGATAAATCTTCTGAAAAAAATGAAAGGAATTTAATCTCTGTCAAAACAAAATATGGAGACTTTACAGTTGTTCAAATTGCAGGCCTCATTGCCAGGAGAATTGTGTGTTGGGTGAAGAAAGGAGATAAACTTACAATTGGTCAAAGGATTGGAATGATAAAATTTGGATCAAGAGTTGACCTTTATCTTCCTTCTGGCTATGAAATTATAATAAATAAAGGGCAAAAGGTTGTTGCTGGACTAACTATTTTGGCAAAAAAACAAGGAAAGGATTATGAAAAAAAATAAACGCACACCTATTGGTTATTATGTTATCCCCAACATGCTCACAACAGCCAGTATGTTTACTGGATTTGTGGGGATTTTATGGGCTATTTCAGGTAAGTTTTATCATGCAGCCATGGCAATACTTATTAGTTGCGTATTGGATGGACTTGATGGAAAGGTTGCCAGGCTCACTAGGGCAAGCTCTGATTTTGGGATACAGATGGATTCATTGGCAGATTTAATAGCCTTTGGAGTAACTCCAGCAATAATTGTGTATCTCTGGAAATTACATTATTTTGGAAGACTTGGGATTGCAATTTCCTTTCTTTTTCTGGCGTGTGGGGCTCTTAGACTTGCGAGATTTAATCTAATGGCTATGAGAAAAGATATATATGATCCCAAATTTTTTATGGGACTGCCTATTCCCGCTGCTGCTTGTTTTCTGGCTACTTTTATCTTATTTTCAAAATGGGCGGCCTTTGATAATTTATTTTCAGAAAAAGCACTATCTTGCTTTTTGCTGGCATCAACATTTTGTCTATCGCTGCTTATGGTTAGCAAGGTAAAATATTATTCTTTTAAAGACTTAAGTTTGTTCAAAGCAAGACCATTTACGTCATCAGTTTTAGTGGTACTTCTATTTGTCCTGGTTGGTTCTGAACCTTATTTAATCACATTTTTGTTTTTTCTGTTTTATACCTTATACGGCCCAATTTATACCTATATATATCATCCTTTTCAAAAAGATCGCCCTTTGCTTAGAGGGCTTGCAAAGCGCAAGTCCTCATAAAATAAAGACCGATTATAAATACGTAATTGGGTTGATTTAGGAAATAATTAATAAAATTAAAAAGTTTTAATTTTTCAAAGAGTTAAGTTGAAATTTCCAAGGAGGAATAATATGTCTGAGAAAATATATATTTTTGATACAACCTTAAGGGATGGAGAACAATCCCCAGGCGCTACAATGAATATAGAAGAGAAGAAAAGACTTGCCAGGCAACTGGATAATCTTGGTGTTGATGTAATAGAAGCTGGTTTTCCCGCAGCAAGTGAGGGAGATTTTGAAGCTGTAAAAGAAATTAGTAAAGTTGTAGAAAATGCCCAGGTAGCTGCCCTTTGTAGGGCATCTGACGCAGATATTGACAGGGGCTTTGAAGCAATCAAAGGTGCCCGTTATCCCAGAATCCATACATTTATTGCTACATCAGATATACACATGCAGCACAAATTGGGGATGAGTAGAGAAGAAGTTATAGCTGCTGTAAAAAAATCTGTGTCAAAGGCCAGGGAATACACCCACAATGTTGAATTTTCAGCAGAAGATGCCTCTCGCTCTGACTGGGATTTTCTGGTACAAGTAGTGGAAACTGCAATTGATGCAGGCGCTACCACAATAAATATCCCAGATACAGTTGGATATGCACAGCCAGAAGAATTTGGAGATTTAATTAGATATCTAAAGAAAAATGTTAAAAATATAGACAATGCAATTTTAAGTGTCCATTGTCATAATGACCTGGGTCTTGCAACTGCTAATACCCTGGCTGCTATCAGAGCAGGAGCTAGGCAAGTAGAAGTTACCCTGTGCGGTATTGGAGAAAGAGCAGGGAATGCGGCATTGGAAGAAGTGGTTATGGCTCTTCATGTTAGAAACTCATATTATGGATTTGAAACTAATATAAAGAAGGAACTCATCTATCCAGCATGTAGACTCCTCTCCATGATCATTGGCATGCCCATACCTGCATATAAAGCAATTATTGGTGGCAATGCCTTTGCCCATGAGGCAGGGATCCACCAGCATGGAATACTCAAAAATAGACTCACCTACGAGATCATGACCCCAGAATCAATAGGTAGGCCACCCTCTGAATTGGTTTTAGGAAAACATTCAGGAAGACATGCGTGTAAACAACAGCTAGAAAACCTCGGTTATAAATTAACTCCAGAGCAGCTAGATCAGGTATTTCATGCAGTAAAAAGACTGGCAGACAAGAAAAAACAGATTTTTCTGGAAGATTTAGAAGCCTTAGTTTTAGAGGAAATATACAGGATACCAGATAAATACAAATTAAAATATCTCTGTTCTATCTCAGGAAATATGGCAATACCAACTGCCACATTGAAAATGGACATAGATGGAATGGAAGAGCAGATCTCAGAATTTGGGGTCGGTCCTGTTGATGCAGTATTTAATGCGATAAGTAAGCTAATAGGAAGACAACCAAAATTGGTTAAATTTTCCATAAATGCAATTACAGGTGGAACAGATGCCCAGGGTGAAGTTACTGTAAAGTTAGAAGAAGGAAACAAGACAGCTATAGGACGGGGATCTGATCCAGATATTATAGTGGCGAGTGCAAAGGCCTATATTAACGCATTGAATCGTCTCGCCCGAAAACAGGAGGAAAAGGTATGGGCAAGGGTTTAGTTCAAAAGATATTAGAACCACATACAAAACAAAAGGATTTTTCAGTTGGTCAAATCATCCAGTGCAAGGTATCTAAGGTGCTGGCAAACGACATCACAGCTCCTCTTGCAATAAAATCCTTTGAAAAAATGGGAGCAACAAAGGTCTTTGACCCTGAGAAAGTAATACTTGTCTGCGACCACTTTACCCCAAATAAGGATATAGATTCAGCAGAACAGGTAAAATTCGTAAGGGAATTTGCAAAAAAAATGGGAATTAAATATTATTTTGAAGGCGGAGATGTTGGTGTTGAACACGCCCTGCTTCCAGAACTTGGATTAGTTGAACCTATGGATATTGTTGTTGGCGCAGACAGCCACACATGCACATATGGGGGACTTGGAGTTTTTGCAACAGGGCTTGGTAGTACTGACATAGCGGCTGCAATGGTATTAGGTGAGACATGGTTTAAAGTCCCGTCAACTATATATGTGGAGCTAAAGGGTAAACTACCTGAATTTGTTCAGGGAAAAGATATAATCTTAAATTTAATTGGAAATATAGGGGTAGATGGAGCCTTATATAAGGCATTGGAATTTGGTGGGGATACATTAAAAGAATTAAATATTGAGATGCGCATGACCATAGCCAATATGGCCATAGAGGCAGGAGGAAAAGTAGGACTATTTCCCATTGATGAGGTCACAAAAAAATATATGGATGAGAGGGGGAAAAAGGTTGAGGATTTTGTCTATCCAGATGAGGATGCCAGTTATGAAAAGAAAATAACTATTGAAGTTGACCAACTATCGCCTCAGGTTGCGTGTCCACACCTTCCTGAAAATGTGAAACCTGTTGAAGAGGTGAGGGGAGTAAAGGTTGATCAAGTAGTAATTGGTTCGTGCACAAATGGCAGGATTACTGACTTAAGACAAGCAGCAGAAATTTTAAAGGGAAGAAAAGTTAAAAAACGTGTAAGATTAATAATACTTCCTGCAACTCCAAATATTTATAAACAGGCCTTAAAAGAAGGGTTGATAGAAATTTTTCTTGATGCTGGCGCAATTGTAGGTCCTCCCACATGTGGACCATGTCTTGGAGGACATATGGGGATACTTGCGTCAGGGGAAGTAGCTGTGGCCACAACCAATAGAAATTTCAAAGGCAGAATGGGGAGTTTAGAAAGTTTTGTATATTTATCAAACCCTTATGTAGCAGCAGCCAGTGCTATTTGTGGTGAAATAGTACATCCTAAAATAGTCATAGGAACTAGTGATTAGAAGGGTTCTAGTTTTTGGGTTCTGAACATAGAACAATAAAAGAGGTAGGTTATGGAATTTAGAGGCAAGGTACATAAATTTGGGGCGCACATAGATACCGATGCTATTATTCCTGCACGTTTTCTGGTTACAACTGATGTTAAGGAGCTTGGCGGTCATTGTATGGCAGGCATAGACCCAAAGTGGGTAAAAAAAGTATCAAAGGGCGATATAATAGTTGCTGGCCCTAATTTTGGTTGTGGATCGTCCAGAGAACACGCTCCACTGGCCATATTGGGTGCAGGGATTCCATTGGTTATTGCCCATAGCTTTGCGAGGATATTTTATAGAAATGCTTTTAATATGGGTCTTCCCTTAATTGAAATTGGAGACATGTGGGAAAATATTGATGAAGGTGATGAACTTAAAGTTAATCTAGTAAAAGGGGAAATTCAAAATTTAACTAAAAACCAGATTATAAATATTCCAAAATTACCAGACTTTATGTTAAATTTATTGAAAGTAGGTGGACTTATTGAATATGTAAAAAACAAGATAAAGGGGAATTAGAGGTGGAATTAAAAATCTGCGTCCTTCCAGGAGATGGAATAGGCAAAGAGATAGTGGCCCAGGCCGAAAAGGTCCTAAAAAAAGTAGCAAAAAAATTTGACCATGAGATTTATATTGACCACGCACTAATTGGCGGCTGTGCTATAGATGAATGTGGCGAACCACTTCCTCAAGAAACAATAGACAAATGTTTAAAATCCCATGCAGTATTACTTGGTGCAGTAGGTGGACCTAAATGGGATAATGTTGACCACAATTTAAGGCCTGAAAAAGGTTTACTAGGAATTAGAAAGGCGATGGGGCTTTTTGCCAATCTCAGACCTGCAAAGGTTTTTAAGGAATTAAAAGATGCATCCTGCCTTAGAACAGAGATAGTTGAAAAGGGCATAGATTTAATAGTTGTAAGGGAGCTTACTGGAGGGATTTATTTTGGTGAACCTAAGGGCATTGAAATAAGAAATGGGGAGAGATTTGGATATAATACAATGGTATATTCAGAAAAAGAAATCAGGCGGATAGCAAGGGTAGCCTTTGAAATTGCCAGAAAAAGAAATAAAAAGGTGTGTTCTGTAGACAAGGCCAATGTTTTAGATGTCTCTAGACTATGGAGAGAAGTTGTAGAAGATATTTCCAGAGAGTATCCAGACATTGAGCTTCAACATATGTATGTAGATAATGCAGCCATGCAGCTTGTAATAAATCCTTCCCAATTTGATGTAATTGTTACCTCAAATTTATTTGGAGATATCTTATCTGATGAAGCATCCATTATTACAGGATCTATAGGAATGCTTCCATCCGCATCTATAAAAGATGCTAATAGTCCAGGCCTATATGAACCAATACATGGATCAGCTCCTGATATTGCTGGCCAAAACAAGGCAAATCCTTTGGCAACAATACTATCATTGGCCATGATGTTCACATATTCATTTTCTCTGGAAAATGAGGCTAAATCTATTGAAAATGCAGTAAATAGGGTACTTTCAGAGGGTTATAGGACCCAGGATATTTATACAAAGGGTTTTAAACTAGTATCGTGTTCAGAGATGGGAGATTTAGTAGCTTCTTATATTTAAAAATTTTCTCTATGACTTTGATATTTAAGGAGGAAAATAATGGTAAAACAAAAAGAGAATCAAATAGAGCCTAAAATAGATGTCAAGTTACAAGAAGAGGTCAAGACCAAAGTTGTTGCTTCTACAGAAGATTTAACAAAAAAATTGGTACTCAGTGGGAGCGAAATTGTTCTTTTGGGGAAGCAGGGTGAATACCTGGTTGGAGGGAAGAACTATAATACAGCTATTATTAGCCAGATTGAAGGGATAAGGGCACCGCAATTTCGGGCAATATCTGCCAAGGCATTTCATAAATTATTGGATGAGACAAATGTTAATGCAACCTTGATCAGAGAGGTTGTTGAAAGGGAATATGAGCAGGTGGACTGGAACAGCGTTGAAGTAAATAGTGATCCTGAATTTTTGAGAAAATTTGTCAGAAAGACTGCAGCAAAGGTGAAAAAACTACAGGAAAAAGAAGGACAGAGGCTTATAAAGTTAAGGAAATTTATAAACAACGTGGTTGAAGGATTTGCCACATCTCCAGAGGGCATTGACCAGTTGAGAAAACGTTCAGTACTTGTCCAGGTGGCTATATTGTCTGTGGATTTACCTGAGGAGGTAAAGGAGGCTGTTCGTCAGGCATATAGGGAGATTTGCAAAGAAGTTGGAGAAGAAAATGTAAGAGTGGCTGTTAGATCCTCTGCTGCAGGTGAAGATAGTGCTAAAAAGGCATTTGCTGGGCTTCAGGACACCTATTTAAATATAACATCAGAAGATGAAGTAATAGTTGCCTATCAATGGGACTGTGCATCAGCTTATAATCTGCGTTCAATGACATATAGAAGGGAAGCAATTTTAGATGCAGTGGATCTTGCTGAAAAAACTGGTGATGATACCATTGCTGAAAATGCAAAAAAAGAATGGGCCATTGAAAATACCTCGCTATCAGTTTGTATAATGAGGATGATTAACCCTGTTATATCTGGAACTGCCTTTTCTGCAGATACAGCAACTGGTTGTAGAGGGACAGACAGAAATGACCTGGTATCCATTGATGCAAGTTATGGTCTTGGGGAAGCAGTTGTATCTGGAATGGTCACCCCTGATAAATATTATGTGTTTCAAAGGGATGATGGGCAAGAAGTAGTAATCAGACAAATGGGTAAAAAAGACAAAAAAATTGTATACAAAGATGATGAAAGCGGAACTGTTGTTGTAAGTCTTCCAGAAGAGGAAGTGTATAAGTGGTCGCTTTCACTTGCTCAGGCAGAAGAAGTGGCCAGGGGTGTTAGAAAGATAAGCCAGGCCTATGGCGGAATCATAATGGACACAGAGTTTTGTATAGATGAATGGGATAGACTCTGGTTTGTTCAGGCAAGGCCTGAAACAAGGTGGAATATTGAGTTTGAAAAACACCCATACACCATCTATATGAAAAGATTGGAAGTAGATCCCAAGGCCTTAGAGGATGCTGAAGTTCTCCTTACTGGAAATGGTGCATCCAGGGGGGCAGGTAGTGGTAAGGTAAGATTTTTACGCTCTGCCCTGGAGTTAAATAAGATTAACAAAGGGGATATACTGGCTGCTGAGAGGACAGATCCTGATATGGTGCCAGGGATGAGGATAGCTTCTGCAGTACTTGCAAGTGCAGGTGGAGATACGTCCCATGCTGCCATAACTTCTAGAGAATTAGGCATACCCTCAGTTATTGGTATAAATAAAGTTGAATCATTAAGGGCTTTAGATGGGCAGGAAGTAACTGTTGATGGTTCAAGGGGGAAGGTGTATAGGGGAGCACTTCCTCTAATAGAAGTTGGGGGAGAGGTAGATGTATCTAAACTCCCACCAACCAAGACAAAAATAGGCTTAATACTTGCAGATGTTGGACAGGCAATGTTTCTCTCCAGACTGAGATACTCGCCTGATTTTGAAGTAGGACTCTTGCGCGCAGAGTTTATGCTGGGGAATATAGGCGTACACCCAATGGCACTTGAAGCCTACGATAATGGGACGCTCAATAACTATGTTGAAGAAAAATTGAAAGAACTTGATAATGAACTTACAAAGATAATAAAAGAACAACTGGACAATGGAATTTTGACTTTTGATCTAAACCTAAGAAAATACGTAGGTATAATCTCTGGCCTAACAGACAAGATAGAGGAACTGAGTGCAAAGGTTACAGCAGGAAGAGAGGAAGAGCTAGCAGTTCAGAGGAAAATAAGGGAATGCGATAGGGCACTAGATGAATATTTAGAAAACGCTACCCACTATTTAAATGAAATAAAGACATCTACTGATATCAAAGAACACATTGCCTATGTAATGGGTTACTATGATAAATTACTTACCCTTGGAGATTCCCGCGAAGATAGACAAAAAAAAGAAGAAATTGAGGAGAAAATCAATTTTCACTATGAGAGAATAAAAGATGATCCAGAAGTTAGACATGTAATTGAGAGAATAAAAAAGTTAAGGGAAGATGTTGCCCAAAAAGTAGGTCTTGGACAGAGAATGGACGATGTAAGGAATCTACCTGGGAAAATCGCAAATCACATCAGGAGCAAAGGATATAGGACAGGGAAAGAATTATATGTACAATCCCTTGCACAGGGGCTAGCCCTTTTTGCCATGGCTTTTTATGGCAAAGAAATTATCTATAGAACCACAGACTTTAAAACCAATGAATACAGAAATCTCGTAGGTGGGCTTTTGTTTGAACAGGTAGAAGACAACCCAATGTTAGGATATAGGGGTGTTTCCAGAAACCTCCACGACTGGGAAATAGAGGCATTTAAATTGGCCAGGGGCGCATATGGTGGTAAAAATTTGTGTTTGATGTTGCCTTTTGTAAGGACTCTGGAAGAAGCAAGGTCCATGAAAAGATATTTAGAACACGTTCACAACCTAAAAAGTGGTGAAGATGGACTAAAGATTATTCAGATGTCAGAAATCCCCAGTAATGCTATTCTAGCAAAGGAATTTATCAAGGAATTTGACGGATTTTCCATTGGTTCCAACGATATGACCCAGCTGGTACTGGGAACAGATAGGGATAATCCCAGACTTAGAAAGGTATACGACGAAGAAGATCCAGCAGTTGTATGGGCTATTTTAACTACTATTTTTACAGGGCAAAAATATGGCAAAAAAGTTGGTTTCTGCGGTCAGGGTGTGTCTAATAGTAAAATAATTAGAGGGCTTGTATGCATTGCAGGCATCGTATCAGCATCTGTAGTGCCTGATACATATGCCCAGACTAAGCACGATGTATATGAACTTGAGCAAGAGAATATACAGTTGAAAGATCTCGGAAAATGGTTAAAGCAGCAACACTTTGAAAGACTGTGTAATATCTTAAATCAAGAGGGTTATGGACACATAATTAAACAAAATACCACCCCTTCTGACATACTCCAGTGGTATGAAGGAGAGATAAACAGACTTAGCAGGCAATTATATAATAATTTGCAAACCCCAAAAGAGCAATTTTACAGAAATGAACTAGAATCCTTTAGAGATAAATTGCATAAACCAGTAATTTATGCCAATTGGGATTGGGATCAAACTGTATTGGATGCACTACACCAGGCCGGCTTTTCCTCTTTTGAAGAGCAGGAAGAGGCATTAAAAAGACAGAGAGAAAAGTATAGTCACTAGTGGTTGGTTGAGGGCTGAGAAAAAATAGTTATATAGCGAAGTTTATGAAGTTAGATTTTAGGATAAGAAGAGAAAAAATGGTAAAAGAGCAGGTTATTGACAAAGGCATTAGAGATCCTGCTGTTATAGAGGCCTTGTTAAAGGTAAAAAGGCATGAATTTGTAGATGAGGCCCTGGCTGATAGGGCATATTCCAAAGATTCTCTTCCAATTGGATATGGCCAGACCATTTCCCAACCATATATTGTGGCAAAAATGACCGAAGCTCTTGAAGTTGCACCAGGGATGAAAGTTCTGGAAATTGGGACTGGCTCAGGATATCAGGCTGCAGTACTTGCTGAAATGGGGGCAGAAGTATATAGTGTGGAAAGAATTAAGCCCCTTTATATAAATGCGTTAAATCGAATGACCAAATTGAGATACTTTAATGTGAAACTAAAATTAGACGATGGAACATTGGGTTGGCCTGAATTTTCACCATTTGATAGAATAATTGTTACAGCCGGAGGTCCAAAGCTCCCTTCTCCCCTACTTTATCAGCTCAAGGATCCTGGTATCTTAGTGATCCCAATGGGAGGTATTCAAAGAAAACAGCGCCTTATTAAAATTATAAAAAAACAGGGCAAATATTTAAAAAAAGACCTTGGTCCTGCACAATTTGTTGAATTAGTGGGTAAACATGGATGGATGAAAGGAGATTATAACGGGTTAAATTAATGACAAGATTCTTTTCATTTTTCATTATTATCTTTATATTAGCTTCTAGTATTTCAGACGCAGGAACTATATATTTTTTCAAGGATAAAAATGGGGTTTTACATTTTACAGATATTCCAGATAATCCCAAATACAGACCTTTTATCTCTGATTATAGTCTTATCAATAAAAAGCAAATAAAAAAAATTTTAAAGAGGTATTGTCAAATATACAATGTAGATTATTACCTTGCCTATTCAATATTAAAGGTTGAATCTAATTTTAATCCCCACGCAGTTTCCCAAAAAGGCGCCAAGGGCCTAATGCAAATTGTCCCAGTCACTCAAAGAGAATTAAAAATCTTCTCACCATTTGACCCAGAGGAAAATATTGAAGGTGGGGTTAGGTACTTAAGAAAGTTAATGGATAGGTTTAATAGAATAGAACTAGTTATAGCTGCGTATAATGCTGGACCAAATGCAGTTATAAAATATAATGGAATTCCGCCTTATAAGGAGACGAAAAATTATGTAAAAAAAGTGTTAAGATTGTATAAAAGACTTAAGAACAAAAATTATATTTTAACCCTATCCAAAGAAGAAAAATGATTGTCCATGGAGGACATAATGCTTAACAAAGCCAATCAAATGACTTTACTTCGGATTTTGGCAATTCCCTTTATAGTGGTGCTTTTGTATTTCCCATCTAAATTTTCCTGCACTGTCGCTACAATAATATTTATCCTGGCATCTATTACAGATTTTTTAGATGGTTTTTTAGCAAGAAGATATAATTTAATAAGCAATGTTGGAAAATTTCTGGATCCCTTAGCAGATAAATTGCTCATTATGTCTGCCCTTGTAATGCTCACATATTTAAGATGGGTACCTGCCTGGATATCAATTTTAATAATAGGCAGGGAAATAATGGTAACTGGTCTCAGGGCAATAGCATCTGAAAAGGGAATGGTGATAGCTGCGGATAAGTATGGAAAATTAAAGACTATATTTCAAATTATAGCGCTCAGCCCCATTATCTTTCACTACCAAATAAAGGAGTTTGATCCATCATATTGGGGAAATATTTTGCTCTATATTGCACTTGCTCTAACTCTGTTTTCTGGTGTAAATTATACATATAAATTTTTAAAAGAAGTAAGTTAAGATTTAAAGTGGAGAATATATATGGCACAGATTGATGCTTTTTTTAAAATGATGCATGAAGTGGGTGCATCGGATTTGCACCTATCATCAGGGTCCCAGCCCATAATCAGACTTCATGGGGACTTACAAAGGGTAAAATATAAAGTTCTTGAGCATGAAGAATTAAAAAAGATGCTCTATGAAATAACACCTGAGTCAAAGGTAAAAGAATTTGAAGAGACCGGAGATATTGACTTTGCATATGAAGTTCCGAATATTGCCAGATACAGGGCAAACTTCTTTTTACAAAGCAGGGGTATTGCTGCTGTATTTAGGGAAATACCACAAAAAATCTTGACCATTGATGAGCTGGGACTACCTCCAATCCTAAAAAATTTAACAATGCTTCCCAAGGGGCTGGTTTTAGTTACAGGTCCAACTGGAAGTGGTAAATCCACTACCCTTGCCGCTATGATCGATTATGCCAATAGAAATAGAAAAGACCACATATTGACCATTGAAGATCCAATTGAATTTGTGCATCAACCTATTAATTGCCTTATAAATCAAAGGGAAGTTGGTAGGGACACCAAAAGTTTTAAAGCAGCCCTAAGGGGTGCTTTACGTGAAGACCCAGACATTATTCTAGTTGGTGAGATGAGAGATTTTGAGACCATAGCTCTTGCCCTGGAAGCTGCTGAAACAGGACATCTTGTATTTGGAACATTACATACAATCTCAGCATCAAAGACCATTGATAGGATTATTGAGGTATTTCCTTCTGAAATGCAAGGCCAGATCAGGTCATCTTTAGCAGATTCCCTACGAGGGATAATTGCACAAAACCTATTTAAGAGAATAGACAAAAAGGGAAGGGTCGCTGCTTTGGAAATTTTAATAGCTACCCCAGCTGTGAGAAACTTAATAAGAGAAAATAAGGTATTTCAAATCAATTCCATGATTGAAACTGGAAGGAAATATGGAATGCAGTCTCTGGATGATGCCATTATGAAGCTCCTTGAAAAAGGCATAATTGATCCTGAGCAGGCATATAACAAGGCAGTTAATAAGGAAAAATTCAAACAATTTCTATCTGAACCTCCAAAAGATTTTACAGAAGTTTAAAAATTCAGAATAAATCTGTGGAGATATAAAATATGTTAAGATCGCAATTAGACCATATGGTGGGGCAAATTTTAGATTATGCACCCAATACCTCAGACATACTATTTACAGTTGGGAAAAAAATCCAGGCAGAAGTGGATGGAGAACTTAGTGACATTCCAGTTAACCCAGATCCAGGGAAATTAAAGCCGTGGCAAATTGATTGCATTGTGGAATGTCTTTTAAATAGGAACATGAAACTCTATGAAGATTTAATAAAAACAGGATCTTGTGATTTATCTTATGAACTTAGAGGAAGGTCAAGATTCAGGGTGAATGTGTTCAATCAAAAGGGCTCCCTTGCAATAGTTATGAGAAAACTCTCAATGGAACCACCCTCCATTGAACAATTAGGTCTGCCAGAAATATTTTATCAAATGGCAAAGGAAAAATTTGGATTGATCTTGGTTACTGGTGCAACGGGAACAGGTAAGTCAACCTCCCTTGCAGCTTTGATTGATTACATCAATTCTACCCAAAAAAAACATATTATTACTTTAGAAGATCCTATTGAATTTATACACCCCCACAAAAAAGCCACTATTAACCAACGAGAGTTGGGGATAGACTTTGATACATTTGCCTCAGGCCTTAGGGCTGCCCTTCGTCAGGCACCAAAAATAATCCTTGTTGGTGAGATGAGGGATAGGGAAACTGTTGAAATAGCCCTGGAGGCTTCAGAAACTGGACATTTGGTCATGGGAACCCTTCATACATCAGATGCTGGACAAACTGTGAACAGGATAATAGGGATGTTTGATCTTGCAGAAGAAAGGCTAATTAGGGGTCGTTTATCTGAAAGTTTAAAATATGTTGTATCTCAAAGACTTCTCCCTAAAAAACAGGGGGGACGTGTGGCTGCCTTTGAAATTATGGTAAACAATATCAGAATTCGGGATCTAATCGTCAATGGTGAGCAAGGAGAAAAGACCTTTTATAATGTAATAGAATCTGGCTCCACATATGGAATGATCACCTTTGATCAATATATTGCAAAACTGTATGAAGATGACATTATAACTGAAGAAGTTGCCATGCTAAATGGTTCTGACAAGGCCAGACTTGGACAAATGATAGATAAAATCAAGGCGAAAAAGGGAGAAAAGGTCAGTGATATAGAGGGATTAGAATTGGATTTAGAATATGAAAAAAGAATAACTGACTATAAATAAAGGATATTCTATGGAGATACAATGCTCAAACTGCAATAAAAAATTCAAAATACCAGATGAAAAGATTCCTAATGTGTCTAAATTCAGTGTAAAATGTCCTGCATGTGGTCATAAAATACGTGTTGAAAGAAATCTTCACACTGAGTCTAAAGAAAATAGTCTTGATCAAGCACTTAATTTACCATCAGTTGAACCTGAAATGCATCCACCAGGTTCAAAGGTGGCTTTTGTGTTTTTAAAGGAAAAGGAACTATTTGACAAATTAGAAAAAATACTGGAAAAATTGGGATATATAATAAGCACAGCTTCAAAAACAGAAGAGGCAGTGGCAAAAATAAATCTCAACAGATACAATATGATCATAATTTCTGATGCCCCAGACACAAAAATGATTTATAAAGAGATAGAACTTTGGCCAGGGAACTTAAGAAGACAAATAAATGTTATAGCCATGGGAAGTTCAGCAAAAACTTTTGATCCAAATAAAGAATTTATATTGGGCGTAAATTCCTATATTTCAACTGATGATTTTGAAAATATTGATGATTTAATCCAAAATGCAATCAAAAGGCATGAAGACTTTTTAACTCCATGGAATTTTGTGAATAAAAATGACTAGAAAAAAAACAAAATTGCAAATTCTAAGCTGGATAGATTTTATCCTTGAAACACAACCGATTTTTAATAGGGTTATTGGAAGGGAGTTTTTTGAAAAAGAATATGTATTTTTGAAAAATATGAAAAAGAATATAAATAATATAGAAATTTCTGAAAAGGAGTTTGAGAAAATAGAATATATTGCAAAGGATTTGTGTCGAGAAATTAACAATTGTATGTTAAATTTGACAAAATTAAAATACCTGCAAAACTAGATTGAGGGAATGAAGCTAATAAAAATTAGTATTATTTTTCTTTTATTTGTGAATATTTTTTTATTATACAAGTTTACAATGTCACCAACTGGTATTTTTTATTACCTAACACTAAAAAAAATAAAGGAAAATTACGAAAAAAAAATACAACATCTTAATTTACATAATATTGAATTAAGTCAAAAAATTCAACTTATAAAAAATAATAAGGAATTTCAGGAAAAGATAATCAGACAGAGGCTGCATTTTGGAAGGAAAAATGAATTTATTTATATCAGAGTAAACTAATTCCAATAGGTTATTCCAGGATTAAAATATGGATTTAGATGAAAGGATAAAACTATTTGAAGAGATCTTAGAACAAGATCCTTCATCCAAACTTTTTTTTCAGCTTGCAAAATTATATCTTGAAAAAGATAAGATAGATAAATCCATATCTACTTTAAAAATGGGGTTATCTAAACATCCAGAACATATGGAAGCCCGTCTCCTTTTGATAGATCTTCTTACAAAAAATAACATGGAAAATGAGGCTAATTTACATATTGAAAAAATTCATTCTATACTTACTAAATACACCTCTTTCTGGAAAAACTGGGCGGAATTACTATCTAAAAATGGAAATTATGATTTAGCTCTGATAATTTTTGTCTTGAGCATAGTATTTAAAAATGGAAATTTACCCAGTATAAGTAAATCCCTTTACAGATATCTAAAAGGACACGACCTTTTAACATCTATCAAAGAAACTCCATTAGAAGAAAAATCAAAATATGAAAAGAAAAAGCAAAAAATTGAAGAGGGTGAAGAGAAAAGCCAGGCTGAGACAAAGGATCAGACAAACGAAGAAATAGAATTTAAAACCAAAACTATGGCAGATATATTAATGGCTCAAGGAGATTATAAAGGTGCCATTAATATTTACAGGGAACTATTGGAAAAAGAAACTGATGAAACAAAATTAATTGAACTCAAAAAATGCATTAAAGAGGCTGAACAAAAACTTTCTGCTGCACCAGGTGCTAGACCAATAGAGCCAAAACACAGGGCCAATAAAAGGAAGCTCCTAACTACTTTAAAAAAGCTGGCCACACGATTAGAGGCCCGTGCAATTTAATCTAATTTTAGTTTATTTTTCTCTTCAATATCTTCTATTTTTTTCTTTATTTTTTTTAACTCTTCATCAAGGGAGCTAATTTTTTTCTGGTAAATTTTTTTTTCTTTTTCAAGGGCATTTATTTTCTTGTTTAAAGAATTAATCTTTTCATTAAATTTTCTTTGAGATACCGACATCTGGGCGTTGTTTTGTTGATAAATATAACCCAGTACCCAAAAAGATATTAAAAATAATATTATTGCAGAAATTGCTATGGACATTATTCATCCTTCCTTAATTTGGCCTTAACGATTTGGGCTCCTTTGGGATCTAACTTACCTAAAAGCACTAAGGCATCACTTATGGAAAAAGAAACATTGTTGTTTTTTATAAAATCCTTGGCCTTTTGTATGTCAGAGGTAGACACTAATTTTTCAGACAACAAAATTTCTACCTCATCTGGCACTGCCTGCTCACTTTTTCTTTCTTCCACCTCTTTTTTGTTCTTCAACTTCACATACTCTGCTTCTTTTTCCTTGAGTTCCTTTTTCAACATCTCAACTTCACGCTTCAAAGCTTCATATTTTTCTTTGAGTTTGATATAGTCTTCCTCTAGATGAGATGCACCATTTTTAAACTTTTCATTGATCTTTAGATAAATAAAAAAATCCACAGATACAACTACTATAACCATAAGAAAAATTATACCCAATTCCATTTTTTTGCCCTTTTTTGGGTTGCCTTTTTTAGGTTAAAAAGGATAAAACCACGGAAAGCAAAAAGCAATATATCCCATGTGTTAAATATTAATAAACTTTTAACCCTTTTACAAATAAAAAAATAGATATGAGGAGAAAACAGTTGAAAAAGCTACTTACTATATACTTATTGGTTTTCATTTTAACAGGATGTTCAGTGTGGTCAAAGGTTACCTATCTATGGCAGGGCCGTTTTTTAAAGGTGGATACGAATATTTCTAAAAAAAGATGGGAGCTTTCATTAGATGAGAAAAAACTAGCAGTTACTTTTTATAAGTTTGATACTGAGCTTGACTACATAACCAAATCGTTAGAAAAGTTGTCAAATGCAAACTTTGAAGTGATATCTCAAAAAATTATTTCCAACAGGCCGTGGGTTTTGGGGGTATATTTACTTCAAGGAACAAAGGATCATGTTACCCTAAAAAAACAGGTTGGACAAAAACTCTGTGTAGAACCAGATAAACTTGTTAAAGAGTATCCAGCCTCATCAATAAATTCGATGACTTATTTAATTTATGATAACAAGATGATTTTACTTAACCGTCAGAGAAAAGGAGAAGGAGAGTATAATGTTACATCAATTGTATTAAATATCAAAAAGTTGGCCTTTTATAAATGTAACTTACTACAAAAATTTGCTATTGTGACTGATAAATATATAATTATAGATAATGGTATTGAGAGATCACATATTTTAGAAATTAAGTGGATTCCATTGATAAAAAATAAAAGTAAGGGTACAATTCAAACAAAAAGTGGAAACTTTTATTGGATGGTAAGATTTTTAGGAGAAAAGCCCATTTTTTATTTAATCAAGGAATAAATATTATTACCTAAAGGAGGCCAGAGATGAGGCAGGTAACTGTAATAGAACACCTTCTACTCCATCAGAAGCAGGTTCCCATGGCTACTGGACGTTTTACTAGACTCTTAAACGAACTTATTTTGTCTGCAAAAATAATATCAAGAGAAGTAAACAAGGCAGGGCTAGTAGACATTTTAGGGTATACTGGAGATAAAAATATACATGGGGAACAGGTAACCAGATTAGATGAATACGCCCACAGAGTGATAGTCCACAGGATGCAAAGGGCTGGTGTTTTATGCGCAATGGCTTCGGAAGAACACGCTGATCTTATTCAGATACCCCATGGTTTGCCAGTTGGGGATTATTTCTTGGTGTTTGATCCTTTAGATGGATCTTCAAATATCGAGGCCAATGTTAACATTGGGACCATCTTTTCCATATACAGGTCAAAAAGAGAAAGGGTTGGTCCAGAGGTTGAGTTAAGTGACGTCCTTCAAAAAGGGATAGAACAAGTTGCAGCTGGCTATTTTATCTACGGACCATCTACCATGATGGTATATACAACAAAAGATGGTGGAGTTCATGGTTTCACTTTGGACCCAACTGTTGGGGAATTTTTACTTTCCCATCCTGATATTAGAATTCCTGAGCAGGGCAAGATATATTCAGTAAACGAGGCATATTGGAACTATTGGGATGGAGCGACCCAGAAAGTTGTCTCGACCTTTAAAGATCCCAATAGTGATCTTGGTCGGTTGTACAGTCTGAGATATATTGGATCTTTAGTTGCTGATTTTCACAGGACTCTTCTATATGGTGGAATATTTATGTATCCCGCAGACTACAGGGATCCAAAAAAGCCCAAGGGAAAACTCAGATTACTATATGAGGCATCTCCACTGGCCATGGTGGTTGAACATGCAGGTGGAATGGCCACTGATGGATTAAACCGCATCTTGGAGATAGAGCCCCAGGAATTACATCAAAGAACACCACTTTTCATAGGCTCAAAAAAAGAGGTCGAGAAAGCCAGGGAAATATACAAAGAAAGCAAAAGTGAATAATTAAATCATATGAGTATATATCTTGGAATTGAAACCTCTTGCGATGATACAGGAATAGCTGTTTTAAAGGATGATAACATAATTTGCGAAAAGCTCTTGTCACAGGAAGATATACACGCCATTTTTGGTGGCGTTGTCCCTGAAATTGCATCAAGAAATCACCTAGAATCTATGCCGATTTTGTTTATGAAGGCACTTAAAGAATCCTCCTTAGATCCTGAAGACATTGATGTTGTTTGTGTTGCAAGGGGGCCTGGACTTATGGGGAGCCTGCTCGTGGGTCTTGGATTTGCTAAAGGACTGTGCCTATCGCTTGATAGACCACTAGTTGGCGTAAACCACCTTCATGCCCACATCCTTGCATGTCTTATTGAAAATAAGATAGAATTTCCAGCACTTGGCCTCCTTATATCAGGGGGCCATACTCAAATATACAGAGTCCACGACCCTATAAAATTTGATCTCATAGGTAAGACCCTAGATGATGCAGTGGGTGAAGCATTTGACAAGACCGCTAAACTACTTAATCTTCCCTATCCTGGAGGTAAATACATAGATACGTTAGCCAACTTAGCTAGCCCTGATCCAAAAATGTTTCCACTCCCGTATATAGATAATGATAACTTAGACTTTAGCTTTAGTGGACTTAAAACAGCAGTTCTAAATTTTTTAAATAATCATCCAGAAATCAGATTAAAAAAAATGCCAACAAAACTAGACATAGAACAAATTAAAGATATTGATCCTATGTTGTATAAAGTATGCTCGTCCTTTAATCATTGTGTGGCAAAGACCTTAGAGATAAAGCTTGAGAGGGCTTTAAAAAAAAATAATGGCATAAAGTCATTATTGATTGCAGGTGGAGTTGCTGCCAATTCTATAATCAGAAATTATTTTTTGGATCTTGGAAAAAAATATTCTATTCCAGTATATTTTCCAGATAAAAGATTTTGTACTGATAATGGAGTTATGATAGCGAATGCTGGAAGGATTTTATATGAAAATGGATATATACACCCCCTTGACATAGATGCAATCCCTAGGGGTAAACCTATTCCCTTTGACTATTTGAAAGTGAAAAAACAGGAGTTGACAATGAACACATCTTGCTAATATCTATAATCAATATTGCAGCAAGTTTTATAATATTTTTTAATTTATAGGAGGAAATTATGGCAAATGCAGTTACTGACAACAATTTTGAGACAGAAGTTTTAAAAAGTGAATTACCTGTGTTGGTAGATTTTTGGGCTCCATGGTGTGGACCTTGTAGGGCTATTGCACCTGTTGTAGAAGAGTTGGCCCAGGAATATGATGGGAAAGTAAAAATTGTTAAAATGAATGTAGATGAAAATCCATCAACCCCAAGTAAATATGGTATCAGGGCTATACCAACACTTATTTTGTTTAAAAATGGTGAAGTGGTTTCCCAGGTTACTGGAGCTGTGGCCAAAAGTAACCTCAAAAAAATGATCGATGAAAAGGCGTTTTAGTGATGAAAGAATATGAAGCATTTGTAATTGGCGGAGGACCTGCAGGAATAACAGCATGTATGTATTTGTTAAGGGCTGGAGTTAAAATTGGTTGGACAGAAAAATTTGCCCCAGGAGGACAGGTCCTAAATACAGAGATTATTGAAAACTATCCTGGTTTCCCAGAGGGGATAAAAGGGTATGAACTCATGGCAAAAATGGAAAAACACCTGTCCTCCTTTGAATTTGACAGGTTCACAGATGAAGTCATTAAAATAGAGCATGCATATAAGGACAACAAAATAAAACTCTCAGGTGAAGAAGTTAAAGCCAAGACCGTTATAATTTGCACAGGAGCCAATCACAAAAAATTAGGGGTGCCAGGTGAAGAGGAATTTACAGGCAGAGGCGTATCTTATTGTGCCCTTTGTGATGGGATGTTTTTTAAAGACCAGGTAGTGGCCTGTATTGGAGGCGGCAATACAGCATT
>NZ_JBMYBT010000045.1:0-14148 GCF_053993635.1 Desulfothermus sp.
ATTGACGCAATTTTAATGCCTTATCTAAAAAAACAGGATATTTTTCTTTATATAGATATTGGTAACAACACTGAGTATGAATACAATATGTTATTTTCCGACCTAACAGAACAATATGTAAAAATAAACAGTGGTTATAGGAGTTAAAAGCAGGGGCAAACTTAAACATTTAAAAGGGATAAAGAAAATCCTTATCTTGCTAACCCAAAAAAACTCGCCTGTTTTAGGTTATGTCAAATTCAAAAAACAAACCCCTATTTTAATACTTGAAAAGTGTTTACATATTGTATACAGCTAAAAAGATTTTTTGCAATACCCAAGGTTAAGGAGTAAAAAACAATGAGAAAAAAGTCTGCATTTTTAGAACTAAAAGAAAAAGAAAGGGAAAAGAGAAGGGAACTAATATTAGAAGCTGCCACTCACTTATTTTCCACCCAAAACTTTTCTGATATAGGGATGAGGGACATTGCTGAAGAAGCAGGAATTTCTCCAGCATCTATTTATAGATATTTCCCAAATAGAGATGCTATATTACTTGAAGTCTTAGGGCAAAACATAAACGAAGGAAGAATCAAGCAGCTAAAGAGGCTGGAGCACGGAGCCAATTCGCTAGAAGAATTTGCACTTGGAATAGTTGATTTCTTTTTTGACAAAGAAGCCACTTTACACATGCTTGCCCATTTTCTCTTAAATGAAAAAGTAGATGAGCAAATCTTAAACCAATTCAAGCTCACTCAGAAGTTTTTTCTGGAACACTTTGCCAATTTATTAAAAAATATAGGCATTTCCATTGATAATATTCAAGAATTTGCAGAAGTCTTTTTTGCATCCATACTTGGAATTATAATAACCTTTAAAAACACTACTGAAAAAGATAGAAATAAGGCAAGAGAAGAGATACATAAGATAGTAAAATTCACTTGCAAAGTATTTGAAAAGGCATTAAACTGTATTGTGTAAGACAGATTTTATACTTTCTGGAGATCATTCATGGCAACAAATATTTTGTTGGAGACTGGTACTAACGAGTTAGAAATAGTTGAATTCTATATTGAAAAGGCTCAAGGGATAAAAGAATATTACGGGATAAATGTAATTAAAGTTCAGGAGATAATTAGATATCCTGAAGTGACTAAAATACCTGCAAGACCTCATCCTTGCTTTCTGGGCCTCATCAGGTTGAGAGAAGAAGTTATACCCCTTTTAGACCTTGGAATATACTTATACAACACACCATTGGACTCAAGTGGGAAGGTCATTGTTACAGAATTCAATCGCATGAAGGTAGCATTTTTGGTTTCTGGTCTTACTAGAATACATAGAATAAGTTGGGAAAATGTATCTCCACCTGTGGACATTGATTATGAAGGTAAGACACCCTGTATTACAGGAGTAGTCAAATTTGACTCGAGGATTATATTCACCTTGGACGTAGAAAAAATAGTAGCAGAAATGGTACCTATCTTCTTAGAAGAGGGTATAATCACACATGAGCAGGCTCAAAAAAAATACAAAGTACTCATTGCTGATGACTCACCCACTGTAAGAAATATGTTAATTGACCACCTAAAGGGTTTTGATATTCATACAGCAAAAAATGGAAAAGAGGCATGGGAGTATCTAGTTAATCTAAAGCAAGGAGAAGGAGATATTTTAACAAGATGCAATCTTGTGATTACTGACATTGAAATGCCCCAAATGGATGGATTTACTCTGACAAAAAAAATCAAAGAAGACCCTGTATTAAATAAAATCCCTGTTATCTTATTCTCATCAGTGATTACAGATACAATACGCCACAAAGGGCAATCTGTTGGTGCTGACGATCAGATATCAAAACCTGAATTAGTAGAGCTTGCAAAAAGGGCTTTACAACTAATAGAAAAGGCCAATAATTGATAACCATTAATTGCTATTTGCACAACACATCATATAATCACAAAATCTACAAAAATTAGGCTCTACTGGCCCAAATATAGGTCCTTCTTTAATATGGTTAACCAAAAATTTTAATATGTCTTCAAATGTATTTTTAAAAAAAATGTTATATTGGTCTAAAAAATCAGGTTTTAACCTTCTTACATCTTTGTATAAAATCTCTCTTCCATCTTTTGATAAATCAACAAAGCCACCTATAATATTTTTAAAATTATCATTTTTATGTCCATACAAATATATGTAAAATGGAATTTGAATGTCCTTTAAATATCTATATAAGTTATAAAATCCATCAACATCATTAATAGAAGGAATCTCAAATTCTCTGAAAATATCTCCAGAATTTGGTATCCTACCTGTTTTGTAATCCAAAATAAATATATAATCATCTCTTTTATCTATCCTATCTATTTTCCCTTTAAGTATGTACGTATTTTTATCCAACGCCAATTCTAGCTGCATCTCTTTTTCCAGAGCTATTATTTCTGTTTTCTCTGGTAAATTTTCAAGAAAATTTTTCAGCCTGTATTTTGCAGATACAACAAACATCTCTTTTTTAGATCTTGAAATCTTCTTAAAAATAGAATTTTCATTAAAAAGACATAAAAAGATATCAAATAACGAGTCAAAATTTAAATCCTTTTTAAGGATAATACCATTATTAGCCTTAATGTATTCTCTAAAAAACAACTCTAATGTTTTATGGACAATATTTCCTATCTCATTTGTTGGAATTTGATCAGTCTTCGGTGTGGTAGTTAATTTTAAGACATATTGGAACAAAAACTTTTTCGGACATTTAATATATGTATTTAACATTGTAGGACTGATAAAATTTAACATTGAAGATATATTTTTTTTAATATCCTCACTTTTTTCTAAAACAATATTATTTATTTCTGGAATGGTTATGTTCTCTTTAGATTTTTTCATCTCTACTGTGTAATCTTTTGTCTCAAAAACAGTATCAGAATCTTTTATTATCTTTTGTATGTGTTTTTCAAAGTCCCAAATCAATTTTTCTATAAATCTGGACCTGGTCTTTTTCCCTTCTAAACTTCCTGTTGATACTGTCTTATTTTGATATAGTAATGATACGTCAATTGAACTCTTAACAAGCCTCTCAAAATGATATGCATATATATTTTCTTCCTTTCCTCTGGTAGAAAACCCCATTACTTGACGTAGCTCTTGAGGCAAAAGGGGGGAGGGAGTTGGTACAGAAGGCAAAATACCCTCATTTGCGTCAATAATCATAAGATGATCAAATCCTAGATCTCGGCTCTCCAAAACACCCATTATCTGAATTCCCTTAATGGGCTCTCCTTCAAAAGGGACCTTGAGCGAAGTCATTATGTTTTTGGCTATAGAGTATAGCTCTGGAGTCTTCATGGTTACATTGGAAAAAATGGACCAAGAGAGGGAATCATTAATTGTACCCAGAAGATAAAATACAAATTCCTTTTCTATTGTTTCCAAACCTATTTCCAAGGATTCTACAAAATCAAGCAAGGAAATTAATGCCTCACCAAGTTCCTTTAAGGATTTACTACCTTCAAAAGGGGCTATAATATTGGAAAAAAAATCTTCTATAAATTTAACAAGCTCATAAGTATTTACTCCTGATTTTTCAATTTCTTCGGAAAACTCATAACACAAGGATATTGCCTCTTGTTTGGTAACAAAAGGATCTAAACGCTTTACTAAACAGCTAACAACCACCTGGAACTTATTAAATTCTCTGAAATAAGGTCCTCTAAGCAACTTTATAAACAGATTTGTTGGATATCCATATCTCTCATCCTTTTTTAAAATCATCTTAAACAGCAGATCTATTAAAACATAAATCCCACTTAACTGAAACGGATATCCCATTGTTATGTTTATCTCTAACTCGCTTGGTATATGAAACAAAATTGGAATTAAACTGCTGGGATTTGGGACAATAATGGCTACTTCATCAGGTCCTTTGACCTTTTCTTTTAAATCTAACAACTTATTTTTTACTTGTTTTAGCTCTGTGTGTAGGTCATGGGAATCAAAAAAGGTTATTTTTCTCCTTTCCCCGTCAGGCTCAACTTTGACAGGCTTTAGGTCACTGATATTCCAATCTCTTTGCCATTCTTTATATACGTTTGGCAAATCCTCATAATCTGCCTGCCAGTAAAAAACTCCATCTGCATCATAAAATTTTTTAAGTATCAGTGATTCTGCGTTGGTTAAGGCAAAAAAGCCTACAAAATAAAATTTTCCATTTATTTTTAGGTCATCTATTTTTGCAAGATAGCTCAACTTCTTTGAATGGGTTATCCATTTATTTTTTTCTAAATACTCATTATATTTTTTATAAATCTTGCCCACCCGCTCAAGTAACATGGCCCCAGTATCGCCCACTTTTTCAACAGGTGGATACAATACATCTTGAGGCTCTACCAACTCAGTATCAAATTCTCTAAAGATCTTTGATAACTCAAAGACCCAGAAAAAAAACTCTCCAAAGCCCTTGTGATATTTTTCAGGCAAAATATCCATGGCAGCTAAATAAGCTACATATGCCTGCTCCATCTCACTTAACGTTGTATAAGTTGCAGCTTCACCACCATACTCAAAAAAAAGTTCCTTTACCCAGTCCTCAAAACCAAACCATTTACCCAAAAAACATGGTTTATCAATATATTGGGATAAATAGTAATTAAAAAAATGAATTGATCTGTTATGGGTAAAAATTACATTGACATGAGATAACTCTTTATTTTCCATTGCAACTTCTTTTGCAACCACTTTTAAGAGTTTTGCATAAAATGGAACTATTTTTATTGTTCCCATCCTCTTGCTTCCACTACTTTGTTAGAAAATATATAAATCAGAAAACCTAAAACGGGCTTTTTAAACATTTTCTTTAAATAAAATATATATTCTCTTAATTGAGCTATATTTTTTTTGTAACCATCTTCTGAATATTCACTCTTAAATTCCAAGACATAAACCTTTTCCTTTGAGATTATCACTTTATCTGGCCTTATTGTTTTGTAGCTATTATTCAAAGGAATAATAATATCTCTTTCACTGAAGTTTTTAGCATCTTTAATAAACATTATGTTTTTTAATTTAGGGTGATCTACAATATTTTTTATTGGATTTATAAAATCTTTTTCAATGTTCCACTTATAAAATTTTTCTCCAAAATAAGAAATAGCCTTCAATGTAATTTCATCTAAATTTTTAATATCCTCCTTAGATTTTATTTTTGACATTATAAAATGGACAATTTCTCCTTTTTTGATATTATCAATATTATCTGATTCAGAGGAAATTTTTTTTATAATTATTTTTGGATAAAACATATATAACCTTTACTGTATATCTGTCACATTTAAATTTGCCTTTTGTATTAATTTTTCAATCCATTTTGAAAACAGAGAAGGCCCTGTTTTTTTATAATCTAATAAATACAAATAAATCCCTTTCTTGGCCCTGGTCAATGCAACATAAAAGAGATTTATAAGTTCCATTGCATTATATGCAATATCTTCATCCCTCATTTTTTTTACATCTGTTAAAAACAATTCTGCCTTTTTGCACAAAGATACCAATTCTGAATCTTTGACTACTATGCGACCCCTTTGATCTAGGTCCCAGTCTGTATAGGGGATATATACATAATCAAATTCAAGACCTTTGGCCTTATGGATGGTCATAACCTGCACTGCCATGCTATCTTCTGGCAAGCCAATCTGTGAATCAAGCCCTCCTGATTCCAAAAAATCAAGGTAATCTTCTAAACACAATCGCCCTTCTGTTTCCACTTCATAGGTAAGTTCTAAAAGCTTTTCCCAAAAGACCCTGTGGTCTTGCAATTCATTAGAATAAAATCTCTCTTCTAAGTTTAAGAGATTGGATATTATCATTAAAAGTTCATAACAAGATACATAAGTTACATATTTTTTTATCTCATCTAGCAATTCATCAATGGCTGCAATGAGTTTGGTGTATTTTTCTTTAAAATAAGTTGATATTAATTTATGTTCATTAATGTGTTTTTCTGGCAATATCCCTGAGACTAAGACTCCATATTGGGCAACAGTATCCAAAGGGTCTAAAATAAGACGCAAAAGGCAATAAATGCCGCGAATAAGTGTAGATGCCCACAAATTTAAGGAATTTTCTGTTATAACAGGGATATTTTTTTCAAGGAGCCATGAGGAGACTTCTTTGGCCTGTTCATTACTCCTAACTAATATTGCCAGTGTATCAAACCCATTTTTAGTGGAGATGCGATCCCATAATTCTTTTACACTATTTGTTAAATGTTTCTTTAAACCATTTTGGACATCTTCCCTCTCTCCCTTTAATCGCAATAGGTAAATAGAGGAATCTTCAAAAGCAGGGACCTTTGGGACCTGTTTTACGTCCTTGTAGTTATGAGAAAGAGACTGAGCAAATTGTTGCCTAACACTTTTATCTCTGTTTTTTCCAAGCACTGTCAAAGAAAACTCATCATATACCCAATCATAATCTGCTAAGGGCAAAAACATCTTACCAACAAAATCCACAATAGCAGGGTGGGATCTGTAGTTGTATGGAAGTGTACTTTCTTTAATACTATTTATATAAAATGTATTTTTTATATCATTAAATAAGGTCCAATCACCGCCCCTCCACCTATAAATTGCCTGTTTTACATCTCCAACAACAAAAACAGTGCCCCCTCTTGATATGGCTTCTTCCAAGAGGGGTAAGAGCCCTTCCCATTGCTCCCTGGATGTATCTTGAAACTCATCAAACAAAAAATATAATAATTTCTCTCCAAGATAGGCATAAATCAAAGGAAGACAACCCTGTTTAATTATCTGTTCTTTAATATGTTCTATCCATGTACTAAGGAGGGTCACTCTATTTTTTCTACAAACTTCATCCACATATCTAGTAAGCTCATTTAATGCGTAGGTATAGCCAACTGCTTGATAATAGGCAAATTTCCCTATTAAGCGACTAAATTCTTCAACACTCTTATTAAAATCTTCATATACCTTTTTAAACTTCTTTAAATCTTCTTTATCTACCTTGGGAAGTTCCTTCTTTTTAAAGAGATCTTTAAAATTATATTTCCAAAAGGCTTTATCTACTATTTCTTCCTCAGCCAGATCAACTCTTAATGACCTCAATTTTGATTTATTTAAATGAGGATTCAATTTTGCACACCACTTATAGAAATTATCATAGGTTTTTCTAACCTTTTCCCTTAATAAATAATATTTATCAATTTCTAATTCAACAGGTCTAATTCCTTTATAAGCATGTTTATATAGTTCTAAAAACCTCCTTTTTATTCCATTTTCTGGATAAAATCCCCTTTTTTGTTCTACATTTAAATAAGTAGTCAAGAGTTCTAGAAATTTATCATAATTATTTTCAATTAAATTTTTCAACATTAAATCAAATGATTCATCTATTATTTCATCTAGAGAAAACACCACGTCTAGTTCAGGACTCATATTTAATTCAAAACAAAACCCCTTAAATAGAGAAAATAAAAGAGAGTCTATTGTTTTAACATTAAAATCTGTGTAATTTTCAATTACAATATCCAGCCATTTAATTGCATCTTGTTTTTTTAGACCTGATATTCTAGTTAGCTCAATTCCAAAATCCGTACTAAGGGCAATATTTTTTAAAAAGTATAAAATCCTCTCTTTCATTTCATAGGCAGCTTTGTTGGTAAAGGTAATTGCTATTATTTTTCTTAAATGGAAGGGATTTGGGAAAGATAAATTTAACATCTTTAAAAAATTAATTGCCAGTTCAAAGGTCTTACCTGAACCTGCTGATGCCTTAATAATTGAAATTGATGGAATGGATTTTTCTTTTGTAAATTCCATAAGATAAAGACCAAAAATCTTTTAATTATATTGTAGAGACTGTCTCTTCGAAATTATATTGGGAATTGATAAGAAAAATAAAGGTCTATCCCTTTTTCCTTCACATATCTTTGAACTGGAGGGGAGGACTGGTAGGTAACTAAAACAGGAAAAATCTCTGTTCCTATAAAATCTTTTACTTTAGATATTGTCTTTAAAAAATTGTCAACATCTCTTTTTTTAAGCTGTGTCTTGCACTCTCCCACGACCCATATAGTATTCCCATTTCTTTTTGCCTTTCCTATAATATTTAGCTCTACGTATTTACCAGGTCCAATTTCTAGGTAATCCCTTTTTAGCGGAGAGATTAATTTTATATTTTTTTCTTTTTCAAGGAGTGGAGGCAGACCAACATATGCTCTATCTTCTAGTATATAGCCAACTGTATGGGCCAGACCACCAAGCTGTTCTCTTGTTTTGCGGTGTTCTCCTATAAGTTTTTTAAGCTCCTGTTCAGTTCTCTGTTGAGCTTCCGCTAGTTCATTTAATCTCTGTTCTGTCCTCTTTTGTGCCTCTGCTAGCTCATTTACCCTCTGCTCTGTCTTCTTTTGTGCCTCTGCTAGGTCAAAGACAATATCCTTTAGCTCATTAAATTCCTTTTTTGTAACAGATTCTTCCCTCTGCCGCTCTATCTCCTCTAAAACGGCAATAAGCACCTCCCTCGTAGAAGGCTCTACTTTTTCAAGTAATCTGATTACATTTGCACTATAAGGCATAAAGTTTTTATAACTTACTCTTTTTATTTTTGCAACTCTATTATAAAAAGAAAAGTACTGAAGGAGAGACAAAAAGTTTACGGGAAAGGTAAAATATCTACATTAAAATGGCTCCCCGGGGCGGACTTGAACCGCCAACATGGTGATTAACAGTCACCCGCTCTGCCGCTTGAGCTACCGGGGATCAATGCAACGGAAAGGGATTATATTTATTTCCTGTTATATGTCAAGGATTAATTTTTTGAATTATAACTATGTGATAACTATATGTATTTGTTATTCTTTTCCTAAAAACACACTAACAAATTTAATTCAGATATCACAGGGGAAATAGCTAGTTATAAATTTTTGCTTAGTGGTCCACAGCATATTTTTAAGCAAAGTTATAAGTACACTCAGTTTCTTCTTCCCAGCCATCCCAGATATAAGCGTTTTCCCTTCCCATGGCTATGATTTTAAAGGCATACCGAATTAACCCTTCATAGAAATTGCAAAATGGTGCAACTGTATTGAGATCTCCATTTAGCATGTACACCTCAGCTGGACATGGGGCGCCGCAGAAATGTCTAACAGCACACGACTTACAGGGCTCTATCTTTTCAACCATTCTACTGGTCACCATCTTGATCTGTTCTTTTTTTAGAATATCAGATAACGGCTCTTCATTAATATTTCCTGCCCTAAACTCTGGAATACCTATAAATTCACTGCATGGGAAGATATCTCCATTGGCAGCCAAAGCAAAGAAACATCTTCCACCACCACATGGAGATATATCGCACATAAGCCTTCTACCAGTTGGCCCCAGGATTCCCGCCATGATATTAGCAAAGTTAGCAACTACCAATTTCCTCCCATGGGACTCATAGAGCTCATATGTTAGATCTAAGGCTTCTATAATCTCTTTTAAAAACACCATATCATCTGGCTTAGAGAGCCTTCCGCCTTCCTGAGTGCAACGAACAGGATTTAGCATTATCACAGGAACCTCTAAATCATAATAAAATCTAACCAGATCCTTTAAAACTGACACATTGTGTTTTGTTACTGTAGTAATCACATTGTAAGCAGGATAATCTGAGAGTTTTTTTATAACTTCAACTACCTTTTTAAAACCACCTTTCCCTGTCCAGCTCTTCCTGGTTGCATTGGCTATTTCCTCCACAGGAGCATCTAAGGATATACCAAGACCCACCTGATTTTTCTTTATGAACTCTAAGTCCTCATCTGTAAGAAGGGTCCCATTGGTCTGAATACCAAAAAGAAAATCATCTTTATACCTGGATATTCCCTCAAAAACAGCATCTTTTACCATCATTGGCTCAGCACCATGGAATATCACCTGTGGTTTGGCATCATCTCCAAGCACATCTTTAAAAAAGATAAGAAGCTTCTCAAGACTGGCGCACACTTCTTTGGGACTCATGGAAATCCCATTTTTCCGTCTCTCCCTTGGAAGATAACAATAAGTGCAATCAAAATTACACCTGTCAGTGGGATTAAAATAAACAGCAGATGGTGGCAGCTTAAATCTAAGGAGCTCCATTTCTTCCTTGAACTCTTTTTCTTTTTTGAGAAAATCCTCTGTCAATTTTCCACTAAGAGCAGAAGGAAGCTCTGATGCATCCACTATTGCCCAAAATCCACTATCTCCCTCAACAACTGCAACCTTATCATCTACACCAATTTCCAAGACAGAAAACCTGGGACCAAAACCGGTATTTACATATGTTCTTTTATTCATGTTATATTTTACCTATTTCTTGGCCTTTGGGGTCAAAAGGATGTAGTGGGAAAGACCAGTATTTTTCCCTATTTTTTTGCACCTGCGACGATAAGATATTACATTTTTCTTCATACCTCATACCTCCTATTTTATTTTTTGCTGTGGACCACTAAGTAAAAATTCATATCTAATTTCCACCTGTAAATAAAAAAGGGACCCAGGAAAACAGCTATTGTTTCCCCGGGCCCCTTTACCATCAGGACACCGTGAATTCCATCTCCTAACAGGTCTTCTGGCTCTCGGATCATCAGTATGTCCCACGGCCTTCCCCCCAAAGTGGACATTGAGAGTGACCGGACCAGACACATTATACTATCTGGCCCCTAGGTGGAACAACCTCCCCGATTACAGCGGCGGGACCGCCACGGATTTTCACCGTGTTCCGAGATGTTAGGAGACATAATTCCTTTGTTTAGGAGATAAATAATAAAAATCCACTAAAAAGTCAACCTATTAAAAAAATCTAATTCCTAATTGATAAATTAATATAGACATAAAGAATGCAGTTAAGGTATTAAAAAACACACTAAAAATTGCCCATTTCCAATTGGATTCCTGGGCAATTGTAACAACAGAGACAAAACATGGGGCATAAATTAGCACAAATATCATGAAACTTAAGGCTTTTATTTTGTTCCAATCTGGATCATTGGCTATTCTCTCAGACAAAGACGATGAATTTTCCACATCCACTTCCCCTAATGAATATGCTGTTCCCAGAGTGGATACAATCACTTCCTTTGCAGCTATTCCACCTATTAGAGCTATATTACTCTTCCAATCAAAACCAGCCATCTTTGTGACGTCTTCTAAGAGAATCCCTAATCTTCCAGCAAACGAATGTGTAAGTGCTATCTTTTTTTTCTCAGCAATTAAGCTTTGAATTTTATCCTGAATTTGCTTTTCCTTAATTTTGTCATAATTGGTCTTTGATAGCTTAAGTTTTAAAGAATTTATTTTTTTATCTAAGGGGATAATTAAACTTTTTGGAGGAGTTGGATAGCTCATCCCTGCCCATATAATAATTGATATCAATAAAATAACAGTTCCAGCCTTTCTTAAATACTGCCAGACTCTCTCCCAGGTATGAATAACAAGACCCTTTAGAGTTGGAAGCCTGTAAGGTGGTAGCTCCATAACAAAAGGAGTGGATTCTCCTCGTATTACGCTTATTCTAAATAGCTTTGCTATAATAAGTGCCCACAACCAGGAAAAAATGGTCAAAAAAAACATAAGCTTATCGCCAGTTTTAGGAAAAAATGCGCTAGCAAGTAACAAGAATACTGGTACCTTTGCGCCACAAGAAAAAAACGGTGCTGTCAAAATAGTGGCTATTTTTTCTTTTGGCCCCCTCAATGTCCTGGTGGCCATAATACCTGGAACTGCACATCC
The DNA here is from genome assembly GCF_053993635.1 of Desulfothermus sp. NCBI lineage: Bacteria > Pseudomonadati > Thermodesulfobacteriota > Desulfovibrionia > Desulfovibrionales > Desulfothermaceae > Desulfothermus > Desulfothermus sp. The sequence goes on from NZ_JBMYBT010000045.1 coordinate 11,751, forward strand.
ACCTGGGATACCCCCTGAGATTATAAAAGGCATAACTGAATATCCATGGAGACCAAATATCCTTAACACACGATCCAGCATATACGCCATCCTCGCCATGTAACCACTGTCCTCTAAAAAGGCTAAGATGAAAAACATGATCATAATCAAAGGGACAAAACTCATAACCCCGCCTACCCCATCTATAATTCCTGAAATCACAAGGGATTTAAAAAAACCAGGAGGAAGATAGTTAGAGGCCAAGTTAGATAAAAATCCAAAAAAATCTTGAATCAAAGCAAGGGGGTATTCCCCAAACAAAAAAGTCATCTTAAACATTAGATATAAAATAACAACCATAATAAGCGGGCCAATAAATCTGTGTGTCAGAACCCTATCTATTTTATCTGAAATATCCAATCTATCTGGATCAAAACGGTATTTTATTACTCCTTTTAACAGGGAATGAATATAACCATATCTATAATCAGCAACTATTGCCTCTGGAACAGTATTTAAGGTCTTTTCACAATGAGTTGACACCTTATCAACTAGTGACTTTAATTTATTAGACACATCTAAATCCTGCGCATCACCTTGAGACAATATATCTTCATCTTCCTCTAAGTATTTTAAAGCTATCCATCTGGCTGGATATTTTTCAGTTAAAAACTTGTTCTCCTCTACAATGGTTGAAATCTCTTCAATCACGGGATCCAAGTCTGGTCCATATGAAATAGTAAGAGGCGTCCAATCCCTTTTCTCGATTGAACAATCAATCATCCTTTCAATTAACTTATCTTTACCTATACCCTTTTTTGCCACCATTGGCACCACAGGACACTTTAAAAGAGAAGACAATTTATCAATATCTATTTCCATCCCTTTCTTTTCCACCTCATCCATCATATTTAGAACTAAAAGTAAGGGTGCACCAAGTTCCATAAATTGCACAGCCAAATACATGTGTCTCTCTAAATTTGTAGCATCAATAACGTCCACCACCAAAGATGGTCGCTCATTTACAAGAAAATTTCTGGCAACTAACTCCTCTTGAGAATATGCTGTAAGAGAATATGTCCCAGGCAGATCAACAATCCTTAACTTCACATCCCCAAATTTTACATACCCCTCCCTCTTCTCAACTGTAATACCAGGATAATTTCCAACATGCTGCCTTGCACCAGTTAAAAGATTAAAAAGCGTGGTCTTTCCTGAATTGGGGTTGCCAGCAAGGGCTATTGTAAATTCCTTCATATCTCCTCCTGAGGATAGGCCTTATAACCTGAACTTATCAACTTTGGTTAAACTAAACTGATAATCTTGACCTTTATGTATAGTCAATAAAAAACGGACCCAGCAAATAGCATTTTTTTTATTAAAATCCCAATTGTCTTTTTTAGATTCTTTTTTTAAAAACTACCCATGGATGAAATCTCTCTCGAAAAATACATTTTCAAAAAAATTTCTGAGCAAACAAACTTAAACATAAATATAAAGTTAGATAAAATAAAAAAAATTAGCCTGTACATAATTCATTTAAACAAATGGACAAAAAAAGTTAACTTAGTTGGGATAAAAGACCCAAAAATTATTTTTGATGAGCTGATATTAGACTCTATCTACCTTGCTGATTTCATTTTTAAAATTCATAGAGACAAAGGATGCGATAATAATTTTAAGATATTAGATATTGGTGCAGGAGCAGGTATTCCAGGCATACCCCTTAGGATTTTATATGATGCTGGATATTATCTTATGGTTGAACCAAGAAAAAAAAGAGGGGTTTTCATAAATTTAATGATAAATACGCTTGGTCTAAAAGATACAAAAGTCTTTTTTGGAAACATTGAAGAGCTCAAAGAAAAGAACTTTGACTTGTGCTTATCACGGGCCTTTTGTAAATGGGATAAATTTCTAAAACTGTCTAAAAACTACTTAAAACAAACTGGGTATGTTTTAATTTTTTCTAACTCCAAGTGGAATAATCAAAAGTTAAGGGATTTTTATTTTGTAACCCAATATTCTTATATACTACCTTTAAAAAAAGAACGTTATTTTTGGTTGTTTTCAAAAAAAGCCCCTAGTTGAGTATTTTTAAATATAATCCTGGTTGCGGCCTCGTCTGCTACTTCTCCTAATTCCATAAGTTTTTCCAAAAAATCCAATATTTCATATCTCCTTTCTTCTGTAGAATATTCAAAGTCCTCAGCTAAATTTCCAGACCTGAGATATTCAATAAGTTCATCAATATATTTTTCGTTTAAAATCATACCCCTAGCCCCTTTTTTATATAACTTTGTCAAAATTTCCAAAAATCCATAATATAAATATATGCTCCAGTAAAGCCATACAATATGGGCTAGATAAATTTTAGTAAAAAATCTAGACTTGACACTCGCATTTTAATAAAATATAA
>NZ_JBMYBT010000046.1:0-22705 GCF_053993635.1 Desulfothermus sp.
GTTGTGGGTGTCCTGGGTGTCCCATTGGGTGCCCCGCTTTCATATATTCCTATCTAAAAACGGTAAACTTAATCAATCTGAAATGTGTTATATTTCCTTTAGTTATAATAATCAAGTAAAAAATAGTTAACATGAGAAAAAGGATAAAGAATAGACTGAAAATCCCCGTGTCGGTGGTTCGATTCCGCCCCTCGGCATAAATAAAATTAAGGGGTTACAGTTACGAACTGTAACCCCTTTTTGATGTTGGACGGATTTCGTCCAACAGTTGTCCAACATTTGGATGGATTGGACCAGAGGTTGGATAGGTTGAACTGAAACGGTTGTGGGGTGTCACACAAAATGAGAAAAGAGAGAACGGTGAATGTCAGTAAAGATGTCGTCAAAAGCTATTTTATTTTTTCCCATCAAGCAACCTTTTTAAAATGTTGTTTAGCTTTCGGATTTAGATCAACACTTAAAATAGGATCCCAATTCCGAATGTCTCCAGACCACCGTTTTGGATGTTGAGAACGGGCATTTTTGTAAACCTCTTTACGCTGGGATAAAATCTCAATATCCAGGCCTGAATGTCTCTGTTCAGGCGTAACAAACTTAATTTTGCTGTGATAATGTTTAAATTTATACCAATTAACAAACTCAAAACACCACTTCCTGGCTTCTTCCAGACTAGAAAATTTACATGAGTACCAGTCACAGTTTTGCCCATTCTAGTAAAAAAAGGTGCTAATTTCCTCTCCCCTTGGTCGTTCCCACCGTATAGGCGGGTTAATTGGCTGTTTTTAGTTAAATTTGAGCAAAATCTTTACATTTTAGGATATATAACCTATCATACCATATATAAAATCTGTTAAATTATATCATGTTAAAAGTGTTGATTCCAAAGGAAATATAGTTGAAATTAAAATATGGAAGGTAAAAAAAACTCAAGACAAACCTCAAGGCCTCAAATATTCCCTGGTATATATTGAAAAAGGAAAAAGAATTATAGGATATGATAATGCAGAAGGAAAAGGAGACCACCGACACTACTGGATAAAGAATATCCCTATAAATTTACAAGCATAGACAAACTTATTGAAGATTTTTGGGCTGATCTACAATTTTTTAAAGAGGAGAAATATCATGGAAGTAAAAGAAATAAAAATTGAGCTTAAAAGTCTAGAGGAAACATTAAATGAATTTCGGGATGTCTGGACGGATCTTGAAAAAGGAAAAAATGTTAAAAAGAAAGAAGCTATCTACTTCACTGATATTCAGGCTCTAAGAGCAATTTTAACTCCAAAACGTATTGAGCTATTAAAAACTATTAAAAAATATAAACCACAATCTATCTATGAACTGGCCAAACTTGTTAATAGAAATTTTAAAAATGTAAATGAGGACTTGAAACTTCTTAACTCCCTTGGACTTATCAAACTAATAAAAAGCAATAAAGCAAGAAAAAATAGTATTCCTGTTGTGGATTATTCCAGTATTGATTTCAAATTAGCAATATAAAACCACTTTTTAAGTATTTCTTCAAGCTTATTTACTGCCTCTTTCAAGGTATTTTGCCATAAATGTGAATATCGCTCCGTTTTAGGCTAGCTTGTTTTAGAATGCTGTTTAATGTTCCAGGTGCCAAATCATCTTTTAAATTTTCTGTCTTTGGTATGATAAAAAATTTCATTTAGTTGTAATGTCAACAGAATAAAAAAGGGGGCATGTGCCCCCTTTTTTATTCTTGTTTTAGACTTTGCTAAGTTATACTTTTTCAAATATTCCAGCAGCGCCCATTCCTCCACCTATACACATAGAAACTATACCATATTTTACATCTCTTCTGTGCATTTCATGGAGCAGGGTTGCAGTTAATTTTGCACCAGTACATCCAAGTGGGTGACCAAGTGCTATGGCTCCTCCATTTACATTTACAATATCAGGATTTAGTCCTACTTTTCTAATACAGTAAATGGCCTGTGATGCAAATGCTTCATTTAATTCAATAAGTCCTATATCGTCTAATTTCATACCGGTTTTTTCTAAGACTTTTGGAATAGCAACTGATGGTCCAATTCCCATTATCTCTGGTGGAACTCCGCCTACAGCATATCCAACAAATCTTGCCATAGGATCTTTGCCTATTTTCTTCAGAAAATCTTCAGATACTACCATACAAAGTGCTGCACCGTCAGTCATCTGGGATGAATTTCCCGCAGTAACAGTACCACCAATCTTAAAAGGGGATTTTAACTTTGCCATTTTTTCAAGTGTGGTATCTGCCCTTGGGCCATCGTCTATGTCAACTATCTCTTCAGTCTTTATGAGTTCATCTCCTACTACTTTAGTCCTGGTGACTTTGACAGGAATTATTTCCTCTTTGAACTTGCCTTCCTTAATTGCCCTAACAGCCTTCATATTACTTTCATAACCAAACTTATCCTGCTCCTCTCTGCTGATATTGAATTTTTCTGCAACCAATTCTGCAGTGATGCCCATGGATGCATAGGCCTCTGGCCAATTGGCTATAAGATCTGGGTAGGCACTCATAAAATTACCACCCATTGGGACCTTTGTCATGGATTCCACTCCACCAGCCACTATACAGTCAGCAAAACCAGCCATGACCCTTTCTGCAGCCATGGCAATGGTCTGCAAACCAGAGGAACAGAATCTATTTACAGTAACTCCAGGAACAGTATAAGGAAGTCCTGCCCCAAATACAATCATTCTTCCTACATTCATTCCCTGTTCTCCTTCAGGGAATGAACAACCAACAATAACGTCTTCAATGAGTTCAGGATCTACTTCTGTTTTCTCTAAAAGTCCTTTTAAACATACAACCCCAAGATAGTCAGGCCTAACATTAGCAAATTTGCCCCTTTTTGCCTTACATCCTGGTGTTCTAACTGCCTTTAATATATATGCTGCTCTCATAGATATCCTCCATAAATGGTTTATATAAGAAAAATTAAATTAGTTTCTAAGTGGTCTATTGGTTTTTAACATGTGATTTATTCTTTCAACTGTTTTTTCCTGTCGACAGAGCTCAACAAATGTCTCTCTTTCCAATCTGAGTACATATTCCTCTGTGATTAATGTTCCTGGATCAACGTCTCCACCACAAATGACATCGGCAATCATAGAAGCCATTTTGTATTCATACTCAGTTATAAAATTACCTGTTTTCATGTTCCAGAGCTGACTCTTGATTGTTGCTGCAACGTCTCTACCTGGAGCTTTAAAGGGCATAGGAGTCTTTGGCCTGTAGGTCTTTGCTAATGTAAGAACCATCTGTTTTGCATTGCCAATCAAGCTATCAATATCCATGGTAATTTGGTCACCCTGTCTCATATAGCCCAGTTTAAATGCTTCTGCTGCGCCCGTAGAGACCTTGGCCATCGCTATATTCTGGAAGTACTTAACAATTATGTTTTGTACATTTACTCCAAGCTGTGCGGCTTCCTCCGCTGCCCTTACACACAGCTCTTTAGTCCCACCACCTGCTGGGAGTAGTCCTACACCAACTTCAACTAATCCCATATAAGTTTCCACATGGGCACAAATTGCATCTGAGTGCAGGCAGTATTCACATCCACCACCAAGGGTCATTTGAAAAGGAGCTGCAACAACAGGTACTGCCGCATATTTTAGTGCCATTGTGGCGGATTGAAATTTTTTAACTGAAGCTTCAATCTGGTCGTATGCCTTTTGTTCAATAGCTACTGCAAGCATAAAGAGGTTTGCCCCTACTGAGAATCTCTCTCCCTGGTTTGCAACTACAAGCCCTACTCCTTGATTTTCTGCAATTTCAACAGCTTTGAAGGTCATATCCAACATATCATCACTAATGGAGTTTTGGGGAGAATGGAATTCAAGACAAAATACGCCATCGCCAAGATCAACTATAGATGCATTGTCATTTGAAGCCACAATCTTTTTCTCGTCTGTCTTGATAAGGGCCAAGTTGATTGTGCCTTCCCTACTTGGAACTTCCTTGTATTCATTGTTTAAGAGATCATAGTAATATTTTTTACCATTTTCTATTTTATAGAAGCTCTTAATGGATTTTAGTTTTTCTGGCACTTTAATTCCGTCTTTTTCAGCCCTTTCAACAAAATAATCTATACCAATTGCATCAAAGGTTTCAAATGGCCCAAGCTCCCAATTATAGCCCCACTTCATTGCATTATCTACGTTCACAACGTCATCAGCAATCTCTGGTATGCGTTTAAAGGAATAGATCAGGGTATCTCTTAAAATCCTCCATGCAAATTCGGCAGCCTTGTCCTGTCCCTGAATAAGTGCTTTTATCCTCTCGCCAGTGGTCTTTGCCATTTTGGCAAGTTTTATTGAATCAAATTTGGGTTTTGTAACTGGCTTATAGTCCCCTGCCTGATAATCCCAATAAAATTTTTGTCCTCCTTCTTTTTTGTAGAATCCCTGTTTGGTCTTTCTTCCCAACTGTTTGTTTTCTACCATCTTTAAGATGAATTCAGGCATCTTAAAGACTTCTCTTTCATCGTCATCAACTAATAATTCATAGGAATTGTTTGCAACATGGACCATGGTGTCTATGCCCACCAGATCAGTTGTACCAAATGCTGCACTTTTGGGCCTTCCTATTGGTTTTCCTGTAATTACGTCAACCTCTTCAACTGTGAGTCCCATATCTAACATGTGATGGATACACTTCATTATAGAATATACACCAATCCTGTTTCCAATGAAATTTGGGGTGTCTTTACAAAATACTATGCCCTTTCCAAGCCTCTGATTTATAAAATCAGCCATGAATTCAACAACTTTTGGATCACACTCATTGCAACCAACAATCTCCATAAGCCTCATATATCTAGGTGGATTGAAAAAGTGTGTGACTAAGAACCTTTTCTTAACATCTTCTGGCATTACAGTAGCCATCTCATTTACAGACAATCCACTGGTATTTGTTGAAAGAATCGCATCTTCTTTGAGGTGAGGAACTACTTTTTTTAACAGGCTTTTTTTAATGTCCATATTTTCAACAACAACTTCAATTACCCAATCACAGTCTTTTAATTTATCTAAATGGTCCTCAAAGTTTCCTGTCTCAATTAATTTTGCATATTCTGGCAAAAGAAAAGGAGCTGGTTTCATTTTGAGGAGATTTTGAAGGGCCGTGTTGGCTATTTTGTTTCTGACTTCAGGACTCTCAAGTGTTAGTCCCTTTGCCTTTTCTTCTTCTGTAAGTTCCCTTGGAACAATGTCCAATAAAACCACCCTAACTCCTGCATTGGCAAGGTGAGCTGCAATGGTAGCACCCATTACACCTGCACCTAAAACAGCTGCTCGTTTTATTCTGTTCATACCTGTACCTCCATATAAATTTAAATTAAACAATATCTTATGCCGTTATTGCCTTTATAAAACTTACTGACCAGTAAATAATCATTGAATGAATATTCATTCACTCTACTATCAGAAACTAAATTTTTATGTCAAGAAAGAAATAAAAAAATAAATTTACGGGAAAAGGGATATTTTGCACTAGGTAAAAAAATAAAGCAGGATAAAAAATATTACTCCCAATTGACAAAGTTTACGTATCCCTATATAGATGTTTATCAAAAGAATTTGGAGAAAGATTTTAATTGTTTTTTTAATGGAGTATGTAAGGAGGAAACTATGTCTCAAAATGCCTTAAAAATAGGCAGAGAAGAGAAAAAGACCACTTTTATGCAAAAGGTCATGGAGATTTTGCCTGAAGGTGGAAATTTAAATCTCTGCCTTACATGTGGAGCATGTTCCTCTGGGTGTCCAGCCTCTGGAATAGAGGGAATGGATCCCAGAAAATTTTTGAGGATGGCTGCCCTTGGATTGGATGAGGAAGTGACAAAATCTGGGTGGGTATGGTGTTGTACCCAGTGTAGGCGTTGTGTCCATGTTTGTCCCATGAATATAGACATCCCAAGGTTGGTCTATTATGCAAGGCAATCGTGGCCAAGGGATGAGAGACCAAAAGGAATTAGAGGATCATGTGATTTTGCATTGAAGACGCCTGGAAACAGTGCCATGGGTGCTGGATCAGAAGATTTTAAATTTGTTGTAGAAGATGTGTTGGAAGAGGTGAGAGAAACTCAACCAAAGTTTAAAGATCTACAAGCTCCAATTGATAAAGAGGGTGCATATTATTTTTTAAATCAGAATTCTAGGGAACCAGTGACAGAACCAGATGAAATGATTCCTCTGTGGAAAATTTTACATATAGTGGGTGCAGATTGGACGTATAGTACTCAAGGATGGGCTGCTGAGAATTATTGTATGTTTTTGTCAGATGATGAAGCATGGGAAAAGATTGTAAGAAATAAGGTGGAGGCAGTTGAAAAACTTGGGTGCAAGGTGTGGCTCAACACCGAGTGAGGACACGAATTTTATGCATTCCTGGAAGGAATGCGCAAATTTAATATCAAAGGAAATTTTGAAGTAAAATCCATCATACAACTATACGCTCAGTGGATAAGGGAAGGTAAACTTCCAGTATCCTCAGATTGGAATAAAGATCTAAAAATAAAATTCACTGTCCAGGATCCCTGCCAGTTAGTTAGAAAGTCCTTGGGAGATCCTGTAGCAGAGGATTTACGTTATGTTGTTAAGGCATGTGTTGGTGAAGAAAATTTTGTTGATATGTATCCAAATAAATCCAATAATTTTTGCTGCGGCGGCGGCGGCGGATTCTTACAGGCAACTGGTTTCCAGGATCAAAGACGTGAGTTTGGAAAGATAAAGCTCAGGCAGATATTGGAAACAGGTGCCAAATATTGCATTACCCCATGTCATAATTGCCATTCCCAAATTCATGATTTAAGTGAGTATTATGAAGGTGGATTCCACGCAGTCCATCTTTGGACAATAATTTGTCTGTCAATGGGTTGCCTTGGTGAGAATGAAAGAGAGTACCTTGGAGATGATTTGAAAGAGGTTGGTCTTTAAGGATTAGTTTTAAATTTTGTAATTTAAGAAAGGGGCACATTGGAATGTGCCCCTTTCTTTTTTATAACACCTTGGCATTTCCTCAATCTGAATTTTGTAGAGACGTTGCATGCAATGTCTACATTGATTTATTGAAATTGTTCCAATGAAGATTTAGCGCAATTTGCTTTCAGGCAGTTGACAAGGGATTGTTAATTAATTAGAACGGCAGTATCATTTTGTAAAAGATTAGTAACAATTTTTTAGCATCCGTGGATAGGTTTAGTTGAAATAGGGGTTTTTTACTAAATTTGGTAAAAAATTATATAATTGATGACCTAGGTACAAGGAGATTAATATGGAAACTAAAGTGAGTCCATCCAACAAAAATGGATCCGTATTGGTAGCTGGAGGGGGTATTGCCGGTATGCAGGCAGCCCTTGATTTAGCTGATTCTGGTTTTAAGGTCCATTTGGTAGAGAAGAGTACAGGTGTTGGTGGAGTAATGTCTGAGCTTGATAAGACATTTCCCACCAATGACTGTGCAATGTGAATTATCTCTCCTAAGCTGGTCGAGTTCGGCCGCCATCCAAATATTAACATCATCACGAAAGCCACGATCAAAGAAATTGAAGGTTCTGCAGGAAATTTCAAGGTAAAAGTAGAAAAATTACCCAGGTACATTGATGTAACCAAGTGTACCTCTTGTGGTGAATGTGAGGCTGTATGTCCAGTTGAGTTACCTGATGAATATAATCAGGGAATGAGTACCAAGAAAGCTACATCCAAAAAATATGCTCAGACAGTTCCAAGTGCTTATGCAATCTTAAAATTAGAGCAAAAACCACCTTGTAGGCTCACCTGTCCTGCTGGGATAAATGTGCAGGGTTATGTGCAGATGGTAAAACAGGGCAAATATAAAGAGGCCCTGGAGATCATAATGCAGCAGCTTCCCCTACCTGGCGTCTTGGGAAGGGTGTGCCCTGCTCCGTGTGAAAAGAAGTGCAGGAGACAGGAAATAGATTCACCAGTTGCCATTCGTGCCCTAAAGAGACTGGCAGCAGATATGTATGACCCCAGGAAGGTTGAGATCGAATGTGCTCCTGAGAGAGAGGAGAGGGTTGCAATTATTGGTTCTGGTCCAGCAGGTCTTAGTTGTGCATATCACCTTGCTAGAAGGGGGATTAAATCCACAATATTTGAGGCATTGCCAAAGCCTGGTGGAATGCTTCGTGTTGGAATTCCTGAACACAGGCTGCCCAAGGATGTGTTGGATAGAGAGATTGAAGTTATCACCAACCTAGGTGTTGAAATAAAGACCAACATGAGGTTGGGTAAAGATTTTCAAATAGATGATCTCTTTAATCAGGGATATAAAGCAGTATTTTTAGCAATAGGTGCCCATAAAGGGATTGAGCTTGGCATCCCTGGAGAAAAGACAGATGGAGTTGTTCAGGGAGTAGATTATTTAAGGGAAGTGAATTTAAAGGGAAGTGCCAAGACAGGGAAAAAGGTTGCTGTTATTGGTGGTGGAAATGTGGCAATAGACGTTGCCAGGGCAGCAATCAGACTTGGTGCTGAGGAAGTCACAATTGTATATAGAAGGACAGAAAAAGAGATGCCTGCCTTGCCAGAAGAGGTCCAGGCAGCAAAAGAAGAAGGGGTTAAGTTTCTATTTTTAGCAGCTCCAAAGGAAGTTTTACATAAAGATGGAAAGGTTGTTGGTTTAAGGTGCATTAAGATGGAGCTGGGTGAGCCTGATTCATCAGGAAGAAGGCGTCCAATTCCAATACCAGATAGTGAGTTTGATTTAGAAGTAGATCAGATAGCAGCTGCAATTGGTCAGAGGCCAGACATATCCTGTTTAGAGAATCTAACAGGTATAGATTTTACCAAAAGGTCTACAATAGAGACCGATTCTATATCCTATGCAACCAACAGGAAAGGCGTATTTGCTGGTGGTGATTGTCAAAGTGGTCCATGGATAGTGATTGGTGCTGTGGCAGCTGGAAAAGAAGTAGCTATTTCCATTGAGAGGTATTTAAATGGAGAAGATTTAGAAGCAGATAGAGCACCCAAAAAGATAGATGAGAATTTTGAATATAGACCAATTCCAGAGACAGAATCTCCAAAGCAAAGGGCCAAAGAAAGGGAGCTTCCTGTTGAAGAGAGAAAGGGCAATTTTAAGGAAGTGGAACTTGGTTTAACAGAAGAAGAAGGCCGCAAAGAAGCAGAAAGATGTATTAATTGTAGTTATTGTTGTGAATGTTTTCAGTGTGTGAAGGCGTGTGGAGCAGGTGCTGTAACTTTAGAAACCCATGCACAGCAAAAAGAAGAAGAAATTTTAGATGTAGGAGCAGTAGTTCTGGCCCCTGGTTTCAATCCATATAATCCCAAGGGATTGGATAATTATGGATATGGATTGCTTCCAAATGTGGTTACAGCGATGCAGTTTGAAAGGATCCTTTCTGCATCTGGTCCAACAGGTGGCCATCTAGTTAGACCATCAGACCACAAAGAGCCCAAAAAGATTGCATGGCTCCAGTGTGTGGGCTCAAGGGATATAAACAGGTGTGAGCATGGATATTGTTCTTCAGTATGTTGTATGTACGCCATAAAAGAGGCAGTAATTGCCAAAGAACATGCAGGCTCGGACCTTGAATGCGCAATCTTTTACATGGATATGCGCACCTATGGAAAAGACTTTGAAAGATACTATGAACAGGCCAAAGAAAAACATGGAGTAAAGTTTATCAGATCCAGAATCCACACCATAGACCCGGTTCCTGGAAGTGATGACCTTATTGTGAGATATTTTGATGAATCTGGAGAGATGAAAGAAGAACAATATGATATGATAGTGCTATCTGTTGGTCTTGAGACAGCAAAAGACTCTATTGAGCTTGCCTCGGTCTTAGGAGTGGAATTAACCAAAGGTAAGTTCTGTCAAACCTCCAGTTTTAAGCCTGTTTCCACATCCAAAGAGGGAATATTTGTTTGTGGTGCCTTTCAAGGACCAAAGGATATTCCAACAGCAGTTGTGGAATCCTCAGCAGCAGCTGCAGCTGTGGGTGAAATTTTAAGCGATGTAAGATTTACCCAGACAACAGAAGTCGAGATACCTCCAGAAAGGAATATAATTGGGGAACCTCCACGTATAGGCGTGTTTGTGTGCAGGTGTGGAACAAACATTGCGGGAGTTATAGATGTTGAGGCTGTGAGGGATTATGCAGCCACTTTGCCTTATGTTGTTCACGTAGAAGACAATATGTATACCTGTTCTCAGGATACCCAGGACAGGATTACTGAAGTGATAAAGGAGAAGGGTTTAACCAGAGTGATTGTAGCTGCATGTACTCCCAAGACACACGAGCCCTTGTTCCAGGAGACCTTGATAAAAGCAGGCCTTAATAAATATATGTTTGAGATGGTAAATATCAGAAATCAGGATTCCTGGGTACATAGATATAATCCAGAAATTGCCACAGAAAAGGCCAAAGAATTGGTGAGAATGGCTGTAAATAAGGTAGTTTACAAAGAACCTCTTGAGGAAATTGAGCTAAATATAGATCAAAGGGCCTTGGTTATAGGCGGTGGTGTTGCAGGGCTTAGTGCTGCAATAAATCTTGCTAAACAGGGATATGAGACCCATATTGTGGAAAGAACAGACAAGCTTGGTGGAAATGCCCTAAAGCTCTATAAGACTTGGACAGGAGAGTCTGTAAAAGAAGGACTGGATTGGTTAATTAATGAGGCAAAGTCATTAGATAATCTTCATATTCATTTAAATAGTGAGATAATAGATGTTGATGGTTTTGTTGGTAATTTTAAGACCACAATAAAAAATAGTTCAGGAGAAAAGACCTTAGAACACGGTGTTACTGTAATTGCAACAGGTGGGGCAGAATATCAGCCAGATGAGTATTTGTATGGACAAGATGATAGAATAAAGACCCACCTTGAGCTTGATAAGATGTTTATGGACGATGATCCTAAATTAAAAGATGTAAATACAGCAGTATTTATCCAATGTGTTGGCTCAAGGGAAAAGGATAGGCCCTATTGTTCCAGGGTATGTTGTTCCCACTCAATTGAAAGTGCACTAGAGATTAAGAAGAGAAATCCAGATGCAAAGGTATTTATCTTATACAGGGATATAAGGACCTATGGTGAGAGGGAGTATTTATATGAAGAGGCAAGAAGAAAAGGGGTTATCTTTATAAGATACAATGTGGATGAAAAGCCTGTTGTGACTAAAGATGGAGATAACCTAATTGTAAAAGTAAAAGATCATATTACAGGCTTGCCCCTTGAGATAGAGACCGATCTTTTAACCCTTGCCACAGCTATAGTTCCATATAAGGATGAAAAACTTGCCCAATTTTATAAACTCCCATTAAATGAAGATGGATTTTTTGTTGAAAAGCACGCAAAACTTGGTCCTGCAGAATTTGCCACAGATGGAGTATACTTGTGTGGTCTTGCACACTATCCAAAATCAATAGACGAGTCTATTGCCCAGGGACTAGCTGCTTCAGCAAGGGCAATTACCCTACTTGCCAAGAAAAAGATATTCTCTAGTGGTGAAGTCTCTGTGGTTGATCCAAGAAAGTGTGTTGGTTGTGGAGTTTGCGTAACGATTTGTCCCTATTCAGCACCAAGGATAGTGGAAGAGGAAGGACCAAATCAGGGCAAGGCAGAGATAAATCCTGCCTTGTGTAAGGGTTGTGGTCTGTGTATGGCATCGTGCAGGTCTGGAGCAATTTCCTTAAAGGGTATGGAGAATCAGCATGTATATGCAATGATAGAGGCCATTGCTGTTTAAGCTTAAAGTAAGTATCAGGACATTAAAAAGAGGTAATATGTTTCTTTTTAATGTCCTGTAGAAATAAAAAACTTAATTACGCAGGAGAAGTTAAGATGACAAACTTTGAACCAAAGATAGTTGCATTTTTATGTAACTGGTGTAGCTATGGGGCAGCGGATTTAGCTGGTGTTAGCAGGATGGAATATCCTGCAAATATCAGGATAATAAGGGTGCCCTGCTCTGGAAGTATGAGCCCAAAATTTATTCTACAGGCCTTTAGACAAGGTGTTGATGGTGTATGGGTATCTGGCTGACACCCAGGCGACTGCCACTATATTAGTGGCAATCTGTTCGCCAGACGGCGGTTCGCTGTCTTGAAGAACTTGCTTGAGTATATTGGGATTGAGCCTGAGAGGTTACATTTTACCTGGATATCTTCAGCAGAGGCAGGGAGATTTCAAGAAAAGGCCAAGCAAATAGTGGAAGCGGTCAAAAAGGTTGGTCCTGCAATGAAGAAAAAGAAACTAATAAAGGATTTAAGTCCCATTGCCATAAATTTATAAACTTGAGGGCAAGGTTGTAGGAGGATATATGTTAGCTGAATATACAAAACAATTAAGAGACGCTGCAAAGCGTCTTTTAAAGGACAAGAAGGTAGATTGTGTCCTTGGTTACAAAAAAGGCACAATTCCTTTGGTTGACGCCCCATATTTTGCATATACAGAGGAAGATTGTGATAATTTGATCTGGTCTAGCTTTTGTACTAAAAATCTGGCAAACTTTTTAATTAAAAGGCAGGATAAGGTTGCAGTAGTCGCCCAAGGGTGTGTTAGCAGATCAATTGTGGGGCTTATTAATGAAAATCAGGTAAAAAGAGAAAATGTCTATATCTTAGGTATATGGTCTCCTGGAATGGTGGATAGAATGAAAGTTTATGAAAAGATAGGTGGTAAGGAAATTGTGGAGGCAGAGGAACAAGGGGATAAGATCATTGTCAAAGGTGATGGATTTGAAGAGGCCATAAATAAGAAAGAGGTATTAAGGCAAAATTGTCTTACCTGTATTCATAGAAATGCGGTTTTATATGATGAGTTTATAGGAGAAAAAGGCGAAGAAACAGGTGGTGGAGATATAGATCAAGTTGCAGCTCCATGGGAAAAACTCTCTATTGATGAGAGGTGGGAGAAGTTTAAAGATACATTTAAAGAATGCATTAGATGTTATGCATGTAGGAATGCATGTCCTCTATGTTATTGTGCCGAGTGTTTTGTAGATGAATCAAAACCCCAGTGGTGTGGAAAGACACAGGATGAGGCAGATATATATACATTTCATATCTTGCGGGCATTTCATTGTGCTGGAAGGTGCGTTGATTGTGGAGCTTGTGAATCTGCATGTCCAATGGGCATAAAGATGAGGGTGCTCACCTCCAAGATAGAAAAAGATATAAGGCAGATGTATAACTATGTGCCAGGAATGGAGATAGGCGCAACTCCACCTCTTAGTGTGTATAGGCCCGATGACCCAGAAGAATTTATAACCCCATAAAAAGGAAATTAGCTATGGGATATAAATATTTGGCAAAACAAGACATAAAAGAGCTCTTTGATAAGGTATCCAAAATAGGGGATGTTTTTGCCCCTGTGAAAAAGGGTGTAGAAGTAGTTTGGTCAGAAGTTCAAGATGTATCTGATATATTATTTGATTTTAAAAATACATCCCTGTCTCCCAAGGGTTTATTTTTCCCTCAAACAGAATGTATGTTTGAATTCAAGAACAACCCAAGGGCAGAGGATGGACTTATTTTACAAGAAGTACCTCCTCTGGAAAAAAACAGGGTGATCTTTAATATTCGACCCTGTGATGCAAGGGCGTTTTCTATCTTGGATAAGGTATTTATGAGAGATGAAGATTCATTGGATGTGTACTGGAAGGATAAAAGGGACAAGACCACATTAATTGGACTTGCCTGTAATAATCCTGCTTCAACCTGTTTTTGTACACAGGTAGGTTCTTCTCCCTTTGGAGAACAAGGTCTGGATGTGCTTATGATAGACCTTGGGGATAAGTATCTTCTAAAGCCCATTACTGATAAGGGAAAAGATATCTTAGATGGATTTAATGATGCATCAGATGAGGATGTAAAAAAGATAGATGAGCTAAAAGAAAATGCAGAAAACAAAATAAAAACTAAACTCTCAATGGATAATATTTTGTCCAGAGAGATTCTAGAGGTATATGAAAATCCATATTGGGATAGGTTGCATGAGACCTGTTTAAATTGTGGTGCATGTACTTTTTATTGTCCAACCTGCCATTGTTTTGATATTCAGGATGAGACAAAGGGAGAATATGGAAGGCGTGTTAGAAATTGGGACACATGCATGAGCTGGCTATTTACCCAACATGCATCAGGACACAACCCAAGGGGAACTAAAAAACACAGGGTTAGACAGAGGTTTATGCATAAGTTTAAATATATGCCATTTAAGCTAGATGGAGATATAGGTTGTGTTGGATGTGGTAGGTGTATTTTAGTATGTCCTGTAAATATAGATGTGAGGGATGTAGTAAATAATTTAAACAAATAAAAAAACAAAAAGTGAGATGGCTATGAAGAATCCATATAAACCATATCCAGTAAGGATAAAGAGAGTAGAGATAGCCACAGAAGACAAGAGTCTTCGTACCTTTGAATTTGAATTTATAAATAAGGAAGATGCGAAAAAATTTGATTATATGCCAGGACAATTTGCAGAATTATCCATACCTGGCTATGGCGAGTCTCCAATTGGAATAGCATCTTCCCCAACAGAAGGTGATAACCTTTTGTTTACTGTATTTAGAATAGGTAAAGTGACAACAAAACTCCATTCCATGAAAGAAGGAGACATAATGGGAGTAAGGGGGCCACTTGGTCATCCATATCCCTTAAAGGATCTTGAAGGCAAGAATATAGTTATAATTGCAGGTGGTTATGCTGTAACAACTTTAAGATCCACCATGGTGTGGTTGCTTCATCCAGATAATCGTCCTAAATATGGAAAAATAACATTTATATATGGGGCGAGGACTCCAGGTCTTCTCTTATACCATGACCAGTGGCGTGAGTGGCAAAAGAGAGATGATGTGGACTGTCACATTACAATAGATAGGGAAGTAGAGGGATGGGATGGTCTAGTTGGCTTTGTTCCAACCATAACTGAACAAGTGGCTCCAAATCCAGAGAATTCAGTGGCAATAATTTGTGGACCACCAGTAATGATAAAATTTACCCAACCTGTATTGGACAAACTTGGATGGAAGGGCGAGCAGATAATAATGAGTTTAGAAAACAGGATGAAGTGCGGAATTGGTATATGCGGTAGATGTAATGTAGGTCCATATTATGTATGCAAAGATGGTCCTGTGTTTACCAAGGCTCAGCTTGACAACCTACCTAAAGAATATTAGCATAAAACATTCTTTTAATTTTAATATAAGGCTGGGGAGTTAGAAGCAGAGATCTTCCTTAACCCAGCCTTTTTTAGATTTTCTAAACCAGGCCTGCAAAAAATTTTTTCATACTCCATCCAGGTTTCAAATCTATGAATAATCAACATATATCAATTCCCATATCCAGCTTAGTTAATAACACAATAAATAAAATAGAGTCAGCCACCTATTTGGGTTCCTTAAGATTTCCGTCTAAACTTGAGAAGTTATATCAGGAAGAGAGATTTAAACAAAGGGAAAAACAATTCATTGTTATGGGAATAATGGGAATTTTATTATACAATCTTTTTGTAATTGCAGATTACATAATGCTTCCTGATATATGGCGCAAATCATTTTTTATTAGAATTGGAATTGTAACACCTTTGATGATATTGGGATTGGTTTCTCAAAGGATAGCTTTTTTTAAAAAAAAGCTTGATTTTATAGTGGCTATTTTGATTGTTTTAGTTTCAGGATCTATTATTCTTATTCTTTTTTTAAGTAGTCATCAAAATGTAATGCATTATTATTCAGGTATAGTTTTAGTAGTGTTATGTGGAAATATTGTATTTAGAATCAATTTTCGATGTGCATTGTTTTCTTCAGTAATTGTTTGTGTTATGTACGCAATTTCTTCTATATTTATAATGAAGGGATATATTGCTATAATTTTTAATAGCAATTTGATTATGATTTCAGGGACTATAATGAGTCTTATTGGGAGTTATTACCTAGAGAAAGAGGATAGAATAAGGTTTCTTTTAAATCAGAAACTTACCACTGAACGGCATCAGCTTCAAGAAATTAATATTTTATTAGAAAATAAAGTAAAAAGGGATCCCTTGACAAAACTTTATAATAGGGACTTCTTTGATTATATCTTTGATAAAGAGTGGAAAAATGGTATGAGATATAAATATCCAATTGGGGTTATCTTTTTAGATATAGATGACTTCAAGGCCTTTAATGATAATTATGGTCATCAAGCAGGGGATTATGTATTAAAGAAGGTTTCCAATGTCCTGTCTAAGAATGCAAACAGATTTCATGAAATAGCTGCAAGGTATGGTGGTGAAGAATTTGTTTTGTTACTCCCTCATGTGTCTCTAGAAGAGGCCTTAAAGCTGGCTGAGAAGATACGTAGAGAAGTAAGGGCACTGGAGATAGACCACAACTTTTCATCACACGGTGTTATTACGGTTTCTATCGGAGTATGTAGCGTAATTCCACGGTCAAATATAAAAAAAGAAGATCTTTTGCTCGCAGCTGACGAGGCCATGTATCATTCAAAGAATATGGGCAAAAATAGGGTGACACCGTGTAGTATGAAATAAGCTTAACAATTTTTTATATGAACAGAGCAATTCTCGGTGGGTTTTGTAAACGTAGGATTTATAAGGAAATACGAGAAAGATTATAATTTTTTTTCGTAAAATATATTTAAAAATAAACAAAAGGAAATATTATAATTATTTATTAAAATATTATAATTATTTATTATAACAAAATAAATTCGTAAAATCAAATTATTTCTCACCGAGAATTGCTAGTATGAACAAAAATTAGTTGCTAATAAAGAAAAAAATAGGTATATTCGCTAGCACGGGAGAAGAGAAATTATTTAACTTATTTAAATCAAGGATATGTGATATGAAAAAAATATTATTAGTGCCATGTGTCCTCTTTTTACTTTGTACAAATATTTTCGCAAAAAAGATTCCACAACACATAAAGGTACAAGTACTTGTAAAGACAAGCAGAAGTTGGGATGGTTCTCCATTACCCAAATATAACAGAGGCATTCCTAAAGTTACTATTTTGAAGATTACAATTCCTCCTAATACAAAATTACCTATTCATAGACATCCTGTAATAAATGCAGGGGTATTATTGAAAGGACAACTTACTGTAATAACAGAAGACAACAAGGTATTACATTTAAAGGCAGGAGATCCCATAGTAGAAGTGGTAAATAAATGGCATTATGGAAAAAATGAGGGAAATACTCCTGCAGAAATAATAGTTTTTTATGCTGGAGTTAAAGGCTTACCTATCACAATAAAAAAATAGAAAAAGATGTTTTCAAAAAAAATTAAGATTAGTTTATTTATATCCATCTTTTTTTTTAGTAGCTATTTTTATCTTTCCCTGAAGTCTGGCAATTCATTTTCGCAAGAGATACAATTAAAAGAGATGATTGCTAGAATGATAATAATAGGATTTGATAATGATAACTTGAAACCATCTGACCCTTTTGTAAGGGAAATACAAAGATATTGTCCAGGAGGAGTAATACTATTTGATCGCGATTTCTACAATAGAAATCAGATAAAAAACATCCGTTCTCCTAGTCAATTAAAAGAACTTACAACAAAATTGCGTCTCTTTGCTTCTCATCCTATTTTAATAGCTGTTGATCAGGAAGGAGGCAAAGTTGTTAGGTTAAAACCCCAATATGGTTTTTTGAAAATTCCATCTGCCCAATCCATAGGAAAAATGAATGAGCCAATTAAGGCAAAAAAAATTTACATGGCATTGGCTAAAGAGCTGCAGCGAGTAGGTATAAACTGTGATCTTGCTCCAGTAGTAGATTTGGCCATAAATCCTAATAACTATGTTATAGTTGGTTTAAAACGCTCATATGGAAAGTCTCCTGAAAAGGTCATAACCTATGCGCATATTTTTTGTGAAGCTCTACATTCTTATGGAATTATTAATGTTTTGAAACATTTTCCAGGACACGGGTCATCAACAGGGGATTCTCATAATGGTTTTGTGGATGTAAGTAATACATGGGAGCCAATTGAATTAGAACCTTATAAAGAACTCATTAAAAGAAACATGGTAGATATGATTATGACAGCGCATGTTTATAATAAAAAGCTGGACTCTAAATATCCAGCAACCCTCTCTAAAACGATTAATTCTCACCTCCTTAGAAAAAAGCTTAATTTTAACGGTGTAATTTTAAGTGATGATTTGCAGATGAAAGCTATCTCATCTCATTATTCCCTAGAAGAAACTGTAAGACTGGCCATAAATGCAGGAGTTGATATGTTACTATTTGGCAATCAGTTATCTAAAATTTCTTTAACCAAAGTAGTAAATACCATATATAAAGAGGTAAAAGAGGGTAATATACCTAAAAGTCGCATAATCGAAGCTAATAAACGGATTCACGCTCTTTTTTCTAAGTATTCCTTGTCAGAAAATTAGGAAATTTATCCATGTTCAAAACTCAGAAAAATAAATAGCCAGAAAATTTTGGATAAGGGGAAAAAATAAATCATTTCATGTGGTTTAGTCCATTCTTATATAAAAAGAAACAAAAATAGGGCACCTGTCTTAGGAAAAAAGACGCGATAAAAAGACTTGTAAAATCTCCAATTTAGGTTTATATATACTCTCCTCAATTCTACATAGCTGTTTTTTGTAGCTAGTTAGAGAAATATCTTGGAGGGAGATTATGAAGAAAAAAATTCATCCAAAGTTGTACAAGGCTGTATACAAGTGTGCGTGTGGCTTTGAAATTGAGACCTTATCTACAAGGGCAGAAGAAGTACATGTTGAGATTTGTTCTAATTGCCATCCTTTTTATACTGGTAAGCAGCGTTTTGTGGACACTGCAGGTAGGATCGACAGATTTAAGAAGAAATATAACCTTGATTAGAGATTTTTATTTTCCCTTGGGTGATAATCAGAAACGCATAGATATCTATGCGTTTCTGATAGCTATTTAATCTAAAAATCTATCTGGGATTCCAAGAATAATCGTGTTGGCTGATTTTTTATATTATATGTGTTTGTTTTTAGAGTAGGGATATGAACATAATATCAAAACTCGATGAGATAGAACAGAGCTATATTGAGCTTGAGAAGAAGCTAAGTTCTCCAGATGCCTTTTCTGATAAGGAAAAATATAAAGAATTAGCAAAGTCTCACGCAGAATTAGAAGAAATTGTTCGGACTTATAGAGAATATAAGGTAGCGGTTGAAGAGTTACAGGAAAATAAAGAATTAGTAAAAGACAGTGATCCTGAGATCAGGGAACTGGCAAGGTCTGAGATTGAATCCCTTGAGGAAAAAATTCAGAAGCTTGAGGAGAGATTAAAGATTTTGCTTATTCCAGAGGATCCTCTAGATAAAAGATCTGTTATCTTGGAACTTAGGGCGGGAACAGGAGGTGAAGAGGCAGCCCTTTTTGCTGCAGATTTGCTTCGCATGTATACTCGTTATGCAGAAAAAAATAAATGGAAGGTAGAATTGGTCGATGCCCATAGAACTGGAGCAGGAGGATTTAAAGAGGTAATTGTCAATATTACTGGCGATAAGGTGTATAGTAAATTAAAATTTGAATCAGGAGTGCATCGTGTTCAACGGGTTCCTGTTACAGAATCTCAGGGTAGGATCCACACCTCCGCTGTCACTGTAGCTGTTTTACCTGAGGCTGAAGAAGTAGATGTTGAAATCGATCCCAAGGATCTAAGAATTGACGTGTTCAGGGCTTCAGGTCCAGGGGGACAGAGCGTAAACACTACAGACTCAGCTGTTAGGATTACCCATATCCCAACGGGTCTTGTGGTATCATGTCAGGATGAAAAATCTCAGCATAAAAATAAAGCAAAGGCATTGAAGGTTCTTCGCTCAAGGCTCCTACAAATAAAACAAGAAGAGGCCAAACAAAAACAAGACGAAACTAGAAGGGCCCAGGTGGGTTCTGGAGATAGATCTGAACGAATAAGGACATATAATTTCCCCCAAGGCAGAGTAACAGATCATCGCATAAATCTTACTACCTATAATCTGGAAGGAATTTTAAATGGTGATCTGGAGGAAATTATAGAGCCTCTAATTCAATATGATCAGGCACAGAAAGTGAAAGAAATAGTTGCATAAAAAATCAGCGATAATCTCGTCAGAATGATAAACAAACACCCTGGAGTAAAATACGAATAAAATAGGCCGTGCATGCGATTTTTGAGTTTAAGGCGGCTGAATTCAGGAAATAGTGATATCTATTCAAGAGTATTTAAAAAAGTGTAAGGCATTTTTAAGAGAAAAAAAGGTAGACTCGCCTGAGTTAAGTGCAGAGTTAATTTTTGCCCACTGTCTCAATTTTACCCGCCTAGATGTTCTTCTCAGTAGAAAGATTCTTACCAAAAATGAAGTCAAGAACATTTTAAGATTAATAAAAAGAAGGGGACAGGGTGAGCCCCTGGCCTATATTTTGGGTAAAAAAGAATTTTATGGTAGGGATTTTTTTGTAAATCCCAGTGTACTCATCCCTAGACCCTGCACAGAGACTATCATAGATTTGTGTAAGACATTTTATAGCAAAAAAGATGAGATATTATTTTTGGATGTGGGAGTGGGATCAGGTAATCTTGCAATAACACTTGTCTTGGAATTTGAAAATTTTCTGGGAATTGGACTGGACCTATCAGTTGAGGCTTTGAACACTGCAAGAAAGAATATAGAAATTTATGGGGTTTCAAATAGTCTTATCCTAGTAAATTCAGATTTGATTTCATCCATTAAACCCAACAGCGTTGATCTTATAGTTACAAATCCTCCCTATTTATCCCCCCTTATGATAGAGGCAGCTGATGTTGAGGTAAAAAATTATGAGCCCCATTTAGCATTATTGGGTGGATATAATGGGTTAGATGTCCCAAAACAGATTTTTATTCAGGCAGAGGATGTTCTAAAACACGGAGGACGGATTTTAATGGAGTTGGATTCTTCTCAAATAGAAGAGATGGAATTATTTCTGAAAAATAGACGGTGTTGGGAAAAGGTGTCTTCTCATAAGGACTTAGCAGGTAATTTAAGAATAATCTCAGCTAAATTGAGTTGATGTGTGTGTAATTCCCCTCAATGTGTGTGTGATAATCCACATGGAGGTGTTGCTAAAAGTTAAGATTTTTAAATGGTTACAATTGGAATGCATTTTGCAAATATATCTCTCCCGGAGGTGGAATTATATGGTGGAAAAGACAATAAAAAGATCCGTTAAGTGTAGTGGTGAAGGCTTGCATACTGGTAGGAAGGTATGTGTAATTTTTCATCCCGCTCCAGTTGGCTGGGGGGTAGTTTTTTTAAAAAAAGTAAATAATAAACTTATATACATAAAGGCAGATGTCAAGAATGTTGTCTCTACAGATTATGCCACGAATATTGGATCAAATGGAGAGATGATAGGAACTGTGGAACATGCTCTGGCCGCTATTAGAGGGTTAGGTATTGATAATGTGATTATAGAGGTAAAGGGTGATGAATTGCCTGTATTAGATGGTAGTGCAAGGCCATTTGTAGAGTTATTGGAGTCAGCAGGAATATGTTCTACAAATAGGCCGAAAGTAAAATATTTGCTAAAGAAATCTCTCATATGGGGTGATTTTAAAAGGTGGATAAGGGCCTATCCTGCCAGGGGATTTAAGGTTGATTATATTATTGATTTTTCGGGCACTCCTATTGGCAAGCAGGCCTTTTTTTATATCCACTCAGCAAATGAGTTTAAACAAAAGGTAGCTCCAGCCCGTACATTTGGATTTTTAAATATAGTACATGAAATGCAAGAGAAAGGGTTAGCTTTGGGTGGGTCATTGGATAATGCTGTGGTGTTTGATGATTCCGGTGTTTTGAATAGTGGTGGTCTTAGATTTCAAGATGAGCCAGTTAGACATAAGCTTCTTGATTTTATGGGAGATCTTAGCCTGCTAGGTAGAGAAGTAGAAGGATATTTTCAGGTGTACTGTTCTGGTCATGCATTTAATACAAGTTTTGTTAAATACTTACTTGATAATCGTCACGAATTTTTGGATAATGTCTCCCCAGTTCCTTCCAAAATTGGTAGAGGATATGTGTATGAGCGTATACTCGCAACTTTTAATTAACTAAAAGAAAAAAACCTAAATTTTTTTCTTGCAATTAAAAAAAAATACGTTTATATATCTCCTCTGTCGCTGGCGTAGCTCAATTGGTAGAGCAGCTGACTTGTAATCAGCAGGTTGCGGGTTCAAGTCCCACCGCCAGCTCCATTGGGAGGGGTTCCCGAGTGGACAAAGGGAGCAGACTGTAAATCTGCCGGCATACGCCTTCGGTGGTTCGAATCCACCCCCCTCCATTAAGGAATAAGCGGGAATAGCTCAATTGGCTAGAGCACCAGCCTTCCAAGCTGGGGGTTGCGGGTTCGATTCCCGTTTCCCGCTTTTTTTGTCTTTAAAGTAAGCCCACGTAGCTCAGGAGGTGGAGCACTTCCTTGGTAAGGAAGAGGTCACCGGTTCAAGTCCGGTCGTGGGCTTAAAGATTTTTGGGACAGGCGTAAAACTTAGGGGAAGCACAAATTTAGATCATTATGTAAGCAGGGGGTAGTTATGGGGAAGGAGAAGTTTGAGAGGCGGAAGCCACATGTAAACATAGGGACGATAGGTCATATAGATCATGGGAAGACGACGTTGACTGCGGCGATAACAAAGCAGTTGAGTT
>NZ_JBMYBT010000047.1:0-30689 GCF_053993635.1 Desulfothermus sp.
ACACAAAAATATTTTGGTGTTTAGGGAAAATAGACTCTTTCTTATTATCTATCCTTAAATCCCACTTTTTTACTCTTTTCCCGTCTATACTTAAAAATATAGACTTAATTCCTTTATATGGTAAATACTTCAAAGTAAGGAGGTTTAATCCTACCATTTTGCTGCATATAATTCCTATCTCTTCATGCACTACATCCTTTGTATTAATTTTTTTTATAGCAATATTCAAAAAAGGACATGGCTCAAAACTATTTTTATTGGTAATATCCTGACCATTTAAAAATATCTTTATTCCTTTACGTTGCTCATTCATTAATTCATAATACTCTTTTACATCTGGAAGTTCCACATCTACACCGAGCTCAGCTAGGACATATTGAGTGGCCCTAAGCTGAACATCTGTCTTCCAGAGGGTATTCTTGATATCCTTACTTACCTCTATTGCAAAGGCTGGTTTTTCTAAGCGAGTTAATGTATAGTAACTAAACGATTTTCTCTGTTCTGGATACTTTGTACTAGACGAAATTGTATTGGTATTGAATATATTAAAAGAATAATGTTTATTTTTTATATAAGAATTTAATTTTAAAATAGCTTTTTTGACAACTGCTTCTAAATTTATATGTTTCTTGTATACAGTCGTATCAATGATATATGATTGACCAAATCTCCTTGGATTTCGTAGTTCATCTATATATACAGGACTATAAAAACCTAAACCTTCATGAAGGTGAATTAGACCATCAGTAAAAGAAACTATTAATTTTATTGCCCTTGCAAGGTGATCTTCATAAAATTTTTTATAGTCCTTATCAAATCTTCTATTTAAATCCACATTTATTCCACGTGTGTAATGCAATATAGCTGGCACATTTGCCCTTGGAATAACAATTAAATTTCCTTTCTTTATCTTGGCATGGAGCAATATTTCTGCTGTTAGGACACCACTTATTTCATCTCCCTGGATACCCCCTTGAACCAAAATTGTTGGTCCATCCATATCTCCTTTTAAAAAATAACATCTCAACGGGAAACTCGTATTTTTAAAAAATACAATGCGTCTTATAGTTGATGCACTACAAGTATGGGCAAATATCGTAAATATAATTAAGAATACGTGAAAAAAATTTTTTATAGGGTATACCATCTTTCTTCAATTATCTTATATGTATCAGTAAACGGATACACTATTAATATTTTATTACCAATATCTTTATGGATGTCGCTAATATATTTTTGATAAAATTTTATCAAAAAACCTTTTTTATGAATGGATATATTAATGTCTCTTATTACAATCTTAATATTACCTGACTTTTTCCAAATATTTTTTTTATTTTCAACAATTGAAGCTAATCCCTTATATGGACCTTGTATTGCATTTTCATCATAACACTTAGCATAAAGAGTATAATTTTTTTTCTCCCAAGCTTCTTTCCATTTTTTTACAAAGTTTAGTAACCCATCTGAGTGGTAGGCCAAGTATTTCGGATCTAAATTGATGGGAATGTGAATCCATTCAGAAGCAACAATTTTAAACTCACCATTTATTTTCATCCAGTAGAGTCTTTTAAGCCCCTGAGATTTGAATATAGGACTTCTATACAGTTCAAAAAATGAAGTTACATAATAATATGGCCCTGGTATTATATTTAACTGAGATATAAAAATATCAATCCATTTATATCGCAAAAAAGTAATCTCTTTTTGCTCAATAAATTTTTTAAAAGGAATGTAGCTGGTCTTACTATAAGAAACTGGATCAAAATAGGAGAAAAAAATGGGATCTTTCTTCCTCCAATAATTAATCCATTTTAATACCTTATTTTTTATATTGTTAATCTCTTTTTGTATTTCTTTATCTTTTGGTTTAATAAAGATTTTTGATCCAATTAAAATTGGGGTAACTTTTAAGCTGAGGTATTTTTCTAAATTCCTTAAATCCGCTGTTTCAACTGCCACACATCCTCTGGTGTCATAAGGTATCAATTTTTTACCCCTTCCATGTAACCATATACCCCCCCCATCTTTATCAAACAATCTATCTATTGGATTAGGATAGTTTGTTGCATAAGCCAAATTTCCATATAAAGAAAAATCAAGAGGTCTTTTTATCTTTCTTGTAATAAAGTAAACACCTTCAGGAGTCTTTTCATCACCTTGAAAAAATTTATCTCCATTATTTGAACCAGTGGAACAGGGTATTTGAGCAATAATGTTAATAGTTCCATTATATTCAATCAAAAAGAGTCGTTGCTTGCTTTTATCAACTGCAATAAAATAGGAAGGAAGATATTTATGGGGAATTATTACGATTGGTTGAGCCAAACATATTTTGGCAAACAAAAAAATAAATATTGTGCTGACAGTTGTTTTCAATCTATTTCTTTTCATTGGATAATGAGTCTCTAATTCAAAGAAACTGTGTTAATCAGCCAGTTTAAACAGCTCTTCCCTTGTAAAAATAGAATGTAATTTTATGCCCTTCTCCTCAATATTTTTTTTTCCACCTTCTTCTCTATCTAAAATGCAAAAGATTTGGTCAACCTCAAGATTTGCTTCTTTTAGTCGCTGGCAAGCAAGTAACACACTTCCTCCAGTAGTAATTACATCTTCTAAAACAACTACCCTCTGGCCAGGTTTAAAATTTTTTAACCCTTCCACATAATTTTGGGTACCATGTCCTTTTGGTTTTTTCCTAACAATAAGACCAGGCAAGGGTCTTCCTTCTATATGAGACACTACAGTTACGGCTGTTACCAGAGGATCTCCACCTAGAGTCATACCTGCCACACCATCTACATTCTCTGACAACATTTCAAAAAAAAGTTTTCCTATTAAATAACTCCCTTCTGGATGAAGAGCAGTTGGCTTACAATCAAAATAATAATTGCTCTTTTTTCCTGAAGTTAGAGTCACCTCCCTTTCAATGTAAGATTTTTCCAAGAGTAGTTTTGCAAGTCTTTTCTTTAGGTCTTCCATCTATCTTCTCCAAATTAATAACATGCAATTAATCATAAAATGGCACGCATATGTTAAATTCCCATTTTTAGTTTTCAAAGACTCTTTTTAAAATCTCATCTTCATATCTTAAATAATAATTTACATCAAAAAGAGACTCTATTTCATCCTCGCTTAAGTATTTTGTGATATCAGGGTCTTCTCTAACCAGGTCATATAAAGGTACCTTCTCATTCCAAGCTCTAAGGGCCTGTCTTTGAACCATCTCATAGGCCTCTTGCCTTTTTAATCCTTTCTCTATCAAGGCTATAAGAATGCGCTGGGAAAAGAACAGGCCAAAGGATGAATAGAGATTTCTTTCCATGTTTTCTTTGTTGACCTTTAGATTCATTAGGACATTAGTCAATCGATTTAACATGTAATCTATTAATATTGTAGAATCAGGCATTATTACACGCTCAACAGATGAATGGGAAATGTCCCTTTCATGCCAAAGGGCCATGTTTTCTAGGGCTGCCATACTATTGGTCCGTACCAACCTGGCAAGACCACATAAATTTTCTGCTGATATGGGATTTTTTTTATGGGGCATTGCAGAAGAGCCCTTTTGTCCTTTTGAAAATCCCTCTTCAACTTCTAGTACCTCTGTTCTCTGGAGATGCCTTAA
This sequence comes from Desulfothermus sp., assembly GCF_053993635.1. Lineage (NCBI taxonomy): Bacteria > Pseudomonadati > Thermodesulfobacteriota > Desulfovibrionia > Desulfovibrionales > Desulfothermaceae > Desulfothermus > Desulfothermus sp. The sequence continues at coordinate 3,629 of NZ_JBMYBT010000047.1, forward strand.
CTCCAATGCCAGTCTTTCAATTGTACCTCCGATTTGGGCAAGTACACTGAAATAAAATGCGTATCTATCCCTTTGAATTATTTGTGTTGATATTGGATCTACTTCAAGCCCCAATATTTCACATGCTATTTTCTCCACTTCAGGGCACAGATGGGCATAGGTCCCAACTGCCCCTGAAATTTTTCCTACACTAATTTCCTTTAATGCCTGCTTCCACCTGGTCTTTTGTCTTTTAAATTCTGCATAAAAAGTAGCTAATTTTAAACCAAAACTGGTAGGCTCTGCATGGACTCCGTGGGTCCTTCCAATTACCACCAGAGATTTATATTCATGAACCATTTTTTTTAGCTGGGAAAGTATCCTATCAAGGTCCTTTAAAATAATCTCTCCAGCCTCCCTAAGTAGCAAACTATTTGCTGTATCAACTATATCTGAAGATGTACACCCAAGATGGATATATCTAGATGCTGGACCCACTTTTTCTTCTACTGCTGTTAAAAAGGCGATTACATCGTGCTTTGTAATTTCCTCTATTTCCAGTATCCTTTGCAGGTCAAAATCAGCCTTTGACCTAATTTCCTCCATCTCTTTTTGAGGGATGTATCCAAGCCTATGCCATGCCTCGCAAACAGCAATTTCCACGTCCAACCATTTTCTAAATTTATTTTCCAGCGACCAAATATCTCCAAGCTCTTTTCTTGTATATCTCTCAATCATGAATAAGACCCTTTAGTTATCTTTTTGTGTAGTTTGGGTTGAGGCGGTTGCGGAAGTGCCACTTTGAGCAGAAGAGGTCTTTGGTTTAGAGCCATTTCCATTCTTCCCATTTCCCCTGCTAGATGGATTGGGCCTTGCATAGTCTGTTACATACCAACCTGAGCCCTTTAAAATAAAAGAAGTATTAGAAATAAGCCTCTTTGCCTTTGCACCACATACACTGCAAACAACATCTCTTTCTTTAAAATCCTTTTGCCACTCTTCAAACCTGTGTCCACAAGATGTGCACTCATATTCATAAATAGGCATAATTCATCACCTCCTTGTGATAAATCTTTGAACGTATTCTCTCTGAATTATAAACCTGAACACCCGCTAGTCAACAATGCCCAATCATCTACCCCTTTTTTATATATAACCACTGCTCTCTCACCCTCAATTAGATTACGAATTCTTAGCAGCCATTGCCTCTTTAATCCTCTGCTTTAGCCTTTTTCTTCTTCTCCTCCTCCTGCGATCAATTTCTTTTCTCCTCTCAATTTTTTTGTGTCTAGCCATAATAATCTATCCTCCTTATCCAAAATTTGCTTGAGTGGTAATAATTACCAGCTAAGTGGTTGGTTGTCTAGGGCTAGATAGCCACCAATTCATATTTTCTTTTACCTAACCCCAGGTTTTCCGCATATTCAAGTAGATATTCACCCATGGTTTTGGGATGAATAGCCTTAAATTTATCTGAGTGTTTACTTGGATCCTCTTTGTATTGACCAACGTTTGTTGCTGTTGCCTGATTCACCATATCCACACATGCCTGGTCAAGTGCAACAGGGTCATAGGATATTGCAATGCCTATATCAGGACAAATTGGTGCATCGCTAAACCCCACACAATCACATAAAGGAGACACATTCATAATAAAATTTATATGGATAATTGGCTTTTTAAAATTATAAACAAATGATGCACAATATTCAGTAAGTCTCTCTAAAAATACCTTCACATCTACCTTCCAGTTGACATCTAACGCATTATTTCTACATGCGAGGAGACAGTTGGCACAACCAACACATTTTTCATGGTCAACCACTATCTTATTTTCATCATCTAAAGAAAGGGCATTGGCTTCACAAGACTCAATGCACCTACCACATCCAATACAGTTTTCTCTTTTGACCTTTGGTCCAAGACCACAGTGTTGCTGCATTTTACCCCGTCTGGAAGCACAGCCCATACCTATATTTTTTATTGCACCTCCAAAACCCGTTAATTCATGCCCTTTAAAATGGCTGAGATTTACCATTGCATCTGCCTCAAAAAAATCTTTTCCAAAATAATATTCTTTAAAGTGTTTCCCTGGGTAATTTAAAACAATCTCATTGCTGCTCTTCAGACCATCTGCTATAATAACTGGAGCTCCAATAATAGCAGGGTCAAATCCATGTTTAGTTGCCCTTAAAATATGTGAGACAGCTTCACCTCTATCTCCAACATACAGGGTATTTGTGTCAGTTAAAAAACATTTTGCCCCACTTTTCTTTAGAATCCCAATAATAGATTGAACCCAAATAGGGGATATAAAGCTGGTAGTGCCCTTTTCTCCAAAATGCATTTTAATTGCAACCAAATCCTTGGACTCTATTTTTTTTAAAAATCCTGCTGTTGTTATTAGTTTTTTAATTTTTTTTTCATAAGGTGCCTTAAAAGATGTCCTTAAATTCCAAAAAAATACTTGACTGCACATAACATCTCCCCCTTTTTTTTAATTTACCTATCAAAAAATCCTGATAGTTTTTCCTTAAAAACAATCTCAGTTATATTTATATTAAACATTTTCAATTTACTAATTATTTTGTCTTGCATTCTCAAAAAAACATCCTTTTCTCTGTTTAATACATGTAACTTAAACCCTCTGTTTATTGTCCTAATGCGGAAATTCTTAAGTCCTAATCCCAAAATATAACTCTCAGCCATGTTTATTGCACCTAAAACTTTTGGATCAACCTTTGAGTTATAGGGAAATCTTGTCAAGAGACATGGCCTGGTCGGAAATCTGTCTATGGGCAGTCCTAACTCACGACCCAAAATGGAGATATCTTTTTTTGTCATCCCCACCAATTTATATGGACTAACAACACCTAACTCTTTTATTGCATCCATACCTGGTCTATACTCTTTTTGATCATCTACATGTGAGGCTTCAATTATTGTTCTATTACCTGCATTTTCCCGGATAGTGCTAAAAAGATATTTTTTACAAACATAACACCTAACTTTTTTGTTTTCCTTAATTTCTTTTAAGTTTAATAAATTAACTTCAAATTCAGCATAATCAAGGCCAATATCTTTGAAAATGCTTTTTGCCCATTTATATTCATAATTAGTTATGTGATTTCCTGTAAAAAAAACTCCCTTAAAATCAAAATTACACCACATTATGAATTTTGCCAGAACCGTGCTGTCTAATCCTCCTGAGACCGCTATGATTCCAGGTTGCAAATCTTTGAGTATTTCTTTTAATTTATTAATTTTTGCATAAATATCCATGTTTTTGACTTTAATTTAACCCATTGATATAGTCTAGGAAAAAAACTCCAAAGGGGATCAAATATGGATTTTGACGTTGTTATAGTTGGTGCTGGAGCTGGGGGTGCCAGCAGTGCTTATTTTCTAAGTAAAAACGGAGCCAAGGTTGCTGTTATAGAAAAAAAGCCCCTTCCCAGATATAAGGTGTGCGCAGGGGGCGTTCCTGGTGTTGGTATGCAATACTTCCCTTTTTCCTTTGACAAAGTCATTGAAGACCACATAAATCTGGCGAGCTTCTGTTTTAATGAAGAAACTATTACCCACACCGTGGCACCAAGATATTTGAATATGGTAATGAGAGATGAGTTTGATTATCACATCCTGAAAAATAGTTCTGTGGAGGTAATTGATAAAACTTTTATTGAACAAATATCAATTTATAGATCTTATGTGCAGGTAAAAGTAAAAGGTGGAAATTTCTTGAAATGTAAATATGTAATTGGTGCAGATGGAGCAGCTTCTATAGTAAAAAAAAGCCTGGGATTTTTTAAAAACAAAAATATGGGACTAGCTCTTGAGGCTGAAATCAGAGCAAAAGATGAAATCTTAGAGGAATATAGGTCAAAATTGCTTGTGTCTTTTGGAGTGGTAAAAAAAGGATATTTCTGGATTTTTCCCAAAAGGTCCCATTTGTCTATAGGTATAGGGAATATGGAAAATGGTATTAGGATGAGAAAGGTCTTCATTGATTTATTGAAAAAAATGGATATATTTAATGATAAGACAAATATTTATGCTCATCCACTACCTATTTATACAAGACATTCAAAACTACATGGCAAAAGGGTATTTTTAGTTGGTGATGCTGCAAATTTGGTTGACCCTTTAACTGGAGAAGGCATAAGGCACGCAATTTTAAGCGGCAAAATAGCTGCAGATTGTATTTTAAATTCTAAAGAACATCTCTATTCAAATATAATTATTAAGGAAATAGGAAAAGATTTACTATGGGCAAATCGATTATCCCATTTTTTTTATAATCACCAGCAATTCTGTTATAATTATTTTGTTAAAAATAAATTTGTATTTAATGATTTAATGAAAGTTATAAATAATAAATTTAGTTACAAAAAAATGTTATTAAAACTACCTTTTTATTTTTTATCAAATGCCTTTTTAAAATAAAGTTGTGGAAAATTAATAGAGTTAACATACCACTTGTTTACATGAAACTCTTTTTTTTACTTCTTCAAATTAAGTTCGTAAATTAAAATTATAGTTCTTTTCTTCCTAAAACCAACAGGGCCTGGATGTGTATTTATCCCAACGTAAAGTTCTTTTTTAGAATCATTATCTATGTCATTTATCCCATAATCCATTATAGAACCCTTTATTGTCCTAGTTTTCCACAAAATATTTAAACCAACTCCATCCCAAACAAGTGCATGTATTTGACCTTCTGGAAATTCCCTATATCTGGAGAAGAACATCGAAGATACAGACATATTATGGGCAACAATTATTTCAAATTGTCCATTTCTTTCTAGATCATAGGGAATAAGTCTCGTTGGAATATAATACATATTTTTGGGGTCTGTTACATTTTCTCCTAGCCCTGGTAAGGCATTGGAGGTGATGATTCCAATAGATGACCCAGCATAACGGGTGTTTGTTTTATATAAGGGATTCAAATCGTCTGAAAAAACTTTTAGCCTATCATAATAACCAGCGAGTATTATTTTATAAGATTTTTTTTCTGGCAGGTAGGCAAAATTAAACACATTGGCGCCCTCTGGTAGCTTAATCTTTGCCCCTAGTTGATACTTTCCACGCATAGACACTAATTCATGCACTCCAGGGGCAAAAATCCTCCCAATACCAGCCTTTTGTGCTACTATCCTTTTGGTAAAATCTGGTGGAATTCTCTTAACATTGAGGTAAAATTTCAATCTTTCTTGTTTTATTCTGAACTTATTGTTTTTAAAGGTCATAACTAAGGAACTGGGCGATCCCTCATTATCTATTGCAGAGATAAATATTTCAGCGTAACCATCCCTATTAGAATCAAACACATTTATATTGAGACCGTTTATATTTCTTCCAAATCCTTGTTCTCCAATCTTTTTTAATTTACCTTTTATAAGTATGTATGCGTAAATCTTGTGATGGGACAAAATAAATACCTCATTTTTATTATCACCATTTGCATCTCCTACATCCATACCAACCATCTCAAAAGGTAGAGATTGTGTCCTGATATATCCCATGTTATGGGTACCTGGTGATTTGGCGTATTCAAATGAAGGATTTAATTTCTGAGTCTCAGGTGCGCTCTCTGAAACGTTTTGTGTCTTTCTTGGCTTTGGTTTTATTCCCAACATTCTATTTTTTATTAAAATAACTCCTTCATCAAATCTTGAAAGCAGTTCATCTTGCGGAGCAGATATATTCTGGGAAAAAGACTTACCATTTTTATTTAGCACATTTATATCTATGCTAATATTTGTTCCAACAACTGTCACATCTCCAAAAATAAGATAATCCAACTCATTTTCTTGGATTACCTTTATAGGGGTCTTGCTTGAGTGTTCAACTTTAACATACTCTAATTTAGAGGGGGTGGATAGCCTAGAAATTAACATTGACTGTACACCTTGAGAAAGATACCTAAATTCATCAGGCCCATTTACCTTAAAAGAAAGTACTGAAAATTTTTTAAGTTGAGCTGAATAGGCTATATTGCACAAAAAAAACATTATAAATAAAATAACGAATTTTCTCATTTCTCTCCTCCGAGGATGTATACTTAATTTGTGAATTTGCAGATATCATTTATAATTTTTAAGGTAAAGAAGATTTTTGGAGAACAAAATATGGCATGTGGTTTTAGAATTGTATGTAATGACAAATATATTCCAACCATAGAGGAAATTTTAAATAAAGAGGGCTTTGATATCAGGCGTGTTTCCTTTTATTCAAAGGCAAGGATCTGTCTTTCCAATAAAATAAAATTGGGTAATTCAATCCTAAATAATTTTGGGCAAATATATATCCAGGATCTGTCTTCAATGCTCCCCCCTTTAATCTTAAATCCTCCAAAAGATAGTATTGTCCTAGACCTTTGTGCCAGCCCAGGGGGTAAAAGTGCGATTTTAAGCGAGCTTGTTGGAGATGAGGGTATTGTAGTGGCCAATGAACCTAATAGGAAAAGATATGTAACCCTCAAAAAGAATATAGAGAGACTAAATCTTTTTAATGTCTGTCTAACCTCATTTATGGGCGAAAATTTTCCTGAACACATAAAGTTCCCTTATATACTTTTAGATGTGCCCTGTAGTGGATGGGGCACAGAAGATAAAAACCCAAAGGTAAAACGTCTGTGGCATGGGGAAAAAATTGCACCCCTTATAAAACTTCAAAGGGAACTTTTAAAAAGGGCTTATTTGCTTCTTAAGCCCGGAGGGAAATTGGTATATTCAACATGCACTACCAACATATTAGAAAATGAAGATCAAATAAAATGGGCAATAGATGAATTGGGATTTAAAATTATCCCTATAAATAAGATCGAGGGCTTTGAGTATTTTAATGAAAAATTTCCAGGAACCCTTGCAATCAAGGGACATAAATTCTATTCACAGGGATTTTTTGTTGCTTGTTTATCAAAAGATAGAGATAATCAACATGCTGGAGATGAATTTAAAGGGATTGATAATTTAAGAATACTGGATAATGAAAAAATAAAAGAGATGCTCAAATCATATGGGCTTAGTTTCTCAAAATTTTTAAATGGTATTTTTTATCTAAAAAAGGACTTGGTGTTTTTTAAAAAAAAATTACCTTATGGGGAAATCGATACTGAAGGATGTTTTTTAGGGAAACTAAAACAAGGTTATTTTATACCAAATACTAAATTATGGAAATGGTTTGATAAAAATGCAGAAAACAAATTAGTTGTTAAGGATATAAATCAGATTAAAGGCCTTGTTTCAGGAAGTAGCATCTCTATTTCAGGTAATTTTAAATACATGCATCTATATTACAAGGACCTTCCCTTGACATTACTTAGGGTCAAAGGAAAAAGGTGCTTAATCAGCAGATAAGATATGTTTTTTTGTGCATCTCTAACTTTTACTACTATTTTTTTTAAATTTGCTACATGGTTTACTCAGGCAATGGATATATCATTTTTACATCTTCTGAATCCACTTTAAATCTTCCGTCCCAATGTAAGGGGAGACAACTAAAAGAATACTCGTCCCAGTTAAGCAAATATGAATGCAGGAAAAGGTATTTACTATTTCTCTCTTTGGAATATTTTTTATCACCTATTATTGGATGATTTCTAAGACTCATTTGAATACGTATTTGGTGTTTTCGACCTGTTTTTATAAAAACAGCTACAAGGCTATTTTTATCTATATTTTTTAAAGTCTTGACGTAGCTAATTGCTTCCACCTTTTTTGTTTTACTATTACGCTGCTCTTCAAATCTATCTTTTATTATAGTCCATTTATGCCATTTGGTAACTCCTTTTATCCATGCAATATATATCTTTTTTATTCTTTTTGATAAAAATAATGACTGTAAATATTGTAAATAATGAAAAGTCTTTGCCACTAATATTAGACCTGAAGTATCTTTATCAAGCCTATGTACCAAAAAAGGGGTATTATGTGGATACTCATTTTTCAATCTACTATATAAAGAATCTTCTAAATTTTTCCCTGGTTGAGTAGCTAAATTAGGTGGCTTATAAAGCACTATGAAATTATCATCTTCATAAATCCTCTTTAAAACAAATGGATTTTTTTCTTCTTTGTCTAAGATATTTTTACATTCCCTTCTATAGGGGGGGATTCTAATTACTTGTCCCTGCCTTAATCTATCAAAAGGTTTTGCCCTTTTTCCATCAACTCTGACCTGGCCTGTACGTATCCATTTCATTAAGGCGGACTTTGGAACCTGGTTATTTAAAAAATCTTCCAAGAACTGAAATAATTTTCTGCCACTAGATCGCCGATCCACTTGAATGTTTTGAGTCCTTGTGTATTCCATGGTTTAATAGGTTTTGATCATTATATCTAAAAGTATGTTATTGGTTAATTTAATCTGCTTTGCCAGTTCTAAAAGCCTGTGAAAGACCTCCCTTAATTTAAATCGATAAGAAATATCTGTATCCAACTCTGACAGGTCCTTAATTGCTTCAAAATACAAATGTTGTAGGTTGTTTAAAAGCAAATTAGATCTTATTGCTGCTTCTCTAGATAGATTGGGACGTTCCTTTAAATGATTTATAGAATCATTTAGCTTAGATGTGGCATGCACAAGATTGGTAGATATCATTTGCATATATTGATTTGGCCTAACTTCTAATACCTCTATTTCTTCTACTATTATTTTAGCTAAATCCATTATATCGTCAATGGATCGGGATAGGGCATATATATCCTTTCTGTCAATAGGAGTAATAAATGTCTGATTCAAATCATCAACAATAAATCTTCTATATTCATCTGCTTCGTGTTCCAGCTTACATAGATTATCTACTACATCCTCCTCATTTTTCTTAAAATAATGGTCTAACAACTTTACACCATCAAAGGTTCTTTGCATTTGCAAATTAAGTAATTTAAAAAAATCTAATTTTTTTTTCTTTGAAAAGCCAAATAACCCCATATTAAAATCCCATTAATATTTTAAACTTTTTTACTATTAAATACATACTTGTTTGTTGCAGATCAAAAAAATAAGCTACTGCCCAATAAAATAAGATAGAAAGGATGCAAACAACAGGTATTGTGATAAACCAAGCAAGAAATATATCTTTAGCAACTTCCCATCTCACCTGTTTAAACCTATGGGCTGCCCCAACACCCATGATTGATGAGCTCATAATCTGAGAGGTACTAACTGGGCTTCCAAACAATCCAGAGATATATATGACACTACCTGCTGCTAACTGGGAGTTTAGGGAATGTATTGGCTCTAAGTCAAATATCCTAAAACCAATGGTTTTTATAAGCCTCCATCCCCCACTTAATACCCCCATGGATATGGCAAAGCCGCACCCTAATATGACCCACTTAGGCACATAAAACTGGTCTATAACTCCACAACTGGCAAGCACCAATGCTATTAAACCCATAGACTTTTGAGCATCATTAGTTCCATGGGAAGCCCCCAAAAAACACATACTAACACACTGAATACGTTTAATAAAATTATTTATGGATAAGGGACAGTTAGCAAGAATTTTAAAAGAGAATCGGGTCAACAAAAAACCAACAAACATCCCAATGATTGGAGTTATGAACATAACTAATATTACTTTAAGTAAGAGAACTTCCCAATTGATTACATTTACACCAAATGCACCAATGCCACCTCCAACAAGGCCGCCTATTAAGGCATGGGATGAGCTTGATGGAAGGGCAAGTAACCAGGTAATTATATTCCATAAAAGGGCACTAAGTACTCCACTGAAAATAAGCGCAAGAGATACATATGATCCATGTTTTATTACAGATGGATCTATAATACCCTTTCCCACGGTACTAGCAACTGCAGTTCCAAGAAAAACCACTCCTAAAAATTCAAATATACTTGCCCATATAAGGGCCCTCTTGGGTCTCATGGACCGGGAAGCTATAATCGTTGCTACCACATTACAGCCATCATGAAAACCATTGACAAAAGTAAACAAAAAAACAAGCCCAATCACTAGATACAAAAATATGTTGTCCATATAATGTCTCCAATTGGGATAATACATTCATATATTTAAACCTAATAGTCAATAGCCCAATTGCCAAAGTCGAAATAATTGGTGTAATGGTTAGTGGTGTATTGGTTAGTGGTATATTGGTTAGTGGTGTAGTGGTTAGTGGTGTAGTGGTTAGTGGGGTATTGGTTAGTGGTATAATGGTTGATTTTACCAATATACCAATAACCAATACACCAATACACCAATAACTAATAAACCAATACACTAATACACCAAAAAATAGAGTTGACGTATGGCAAAAAATTTAACATCTTCCAAATGGACATTTGGTGATTACCCAAAAATCTCCTGCTAAAATTGGAGTCTCAATGAAAAAAGAAAATTTACAAAAGGTGATAAGACTAGATGAAGAGTTGCTAGATTTGCTAATAAAAAGAACATTACTTTATTCAGCTTATCTAAGAGATAAAAGAAAAAAGAATGCGCCTATTTCAGACAGTGAGTTTGAAGGAAACCTGTGGAAAATCTGGAGCAAAAAGACCAAAGAGTTGGGCATAAACCCCAAAACCCTTAGAACCCTCTACAATCATTTTAATAACCTGTCTTACGAATTGGCGGAAAAAGAAGAAGAAAAACCGTTTAAACTCAGGCCGTTTAAAAATAAACCTGTAAACATAAACCTTGCTGGTCCATTTGATATACATCTAACAAGATTTTTAATCTATATATCTGTCTTAAAAAACTTACCAGTAGAGATCAAACACCTGGTACTAAATGATTCAATTTACCAACTCATAAAGGCATTAAATGCATTAGATTCTTCATTTACCTGGGACAGGGACCTGCTTTATCGAAAACAAGGACAACATCTAAATTTCAACAAAAAAGCAATCTTTACTGGCGAAGATGAACTGAATCTCTATTTACTTATTTTTGCAGCCATATCCCAGCCTGGGATATGTAAATTTACTGGGGATTCAAATCTAAAATCCATGGATCTAAGACCACTTTTTTCCCTGCTCCCACAAATGGGAGCCAGGATTGCTCCACTGATTCCTGGGAGTTATGGACTTCCAATAAGAATAGAAGCAACAGGTACAATTAACGACACGCTGGTTGTTTCAGAAGAAATTCCAGATCCAGCCTTTTTTGCATTTCTTATTTCAACTATTGCATATAATTTAAATAAAATCTCAATCTCTGCTCCCAATAGGGATTTGGGCAACCCATTTATTGACAGGATTTTTTTCTTATTCAATAAGTTGGGAGTAAAATATCAAATAGACGACCACCAGATTACACTATTCCCAGATCTGTGTCATAGTATAGACATCCCCCATATCCTTGATCCTGAGTTGACGGCATATTTACTTGGTATGGTTATAATTTGTGGGGGTGAAGCCAATATAACAGGGACTTACCCAGCAGACTTTAATGATGGGGCCCTATTTTTAAAAATATTTAAAGTCATCACTCCAAACATAAGTGTTGAAAAAAATAAAATTCACATTAAATATGAAAAGAAAAAATTAGATTTCTTAGAGCTTGACATCCAAGGCTCAAGCAGGCTTGTACCTCTTGCAGTTTCCCTGGGAATTTTTGCAAACAAAGCAGAAATCAGAGGTATTCCTTTATCTGAACAAGACAATTTAAATTATGTTTTAACCAGCTTAAATATAAACTATGAGTTAAATAAAGATACGCTTTCTATTTACAAAACCAAAGAAAAAAAACAAGTGAAGATCTATTCTCCTACCCCCAATTGGACTATAGCCTTATCTTTGATCTCTTTAATAGGATATGAAATATTTTTAGAAAATCCTGGAGAAATCACAAAATTGTGGCCAACATATTGGACTTACTTTAAATCCATGCCAAAAATCACAAATATCTCCCAAAAAAAGGAGGAGAGCAAAGGTGAGTTTAAAAAAACAAGGAGACGATTCCTTGTATCAGGAGATAAAAAAATTAGATGAGGAAATAGATAAACTTACCAAGGAAAAAGAAAAAATAGAAAAAGAGTGGAAAAGATTATTAATGGAAGAAGACGTATCAAAAGGAAAAATATATGCAAGTGAGCTACATGAATTAATGCAAAAAAAGCTTATGCTTGAGGTAGAAATCGACTATAGGATAAAAAAGAAAAATAGGCTTATGTTTGATATTACATAATAGTAAACTCTTCCCCTCCACTTAAAATGTATAAATAATCAGACAAAAGCCAGCCAGAGATAGCAAGGCATTCCATATCTAATATCTTATCTGCATTATCCTGAAAAAGTATCCTGGCCTCAGCTGGAAATTCTTCATCCTCATCATTAAACACCAAAAGGATATGAAACCTGGGTAGGACAAAAAATCTCATTATGAGTTCATATGAGAGATCCATATCTGTAACCAAATTTCCTCCTAGAATCTTCCCAGCTTCTTTTAACTTATCAATCTTATTTGAAAAACGCTTTTCTATCATCCTTTCTACATTATTTGAAAATGCACCTGCAAAGGGAGCCGCATCCTTAAAATCCTTGTAAGTCACCCATCCCTTTGGCTCTGGCACATAATCTTGAGCCATTAACAAATATTTGGCAATAACCACACATTCAGAATACATAGGTTGTTTTCCGTCCTCATCATACATGCCTGATTTGTTGACCTTAATACATTTATTAAAAAAAGGGACACAAATTGATGTGTCTTTTAGTTTTAATCCTAGAATTTTTGCAGTCTTTGAAAAATCAAGTTTACTAATTTGGTTCAAATATTTTTCATAATTTTCTTTAAATACAGGTGCCTTTTTTTCCATTTTCTTCCCCTATTTATTTAGGAATTTCACATACACTTTTCTATTCCTAGGCCCATCGAACTCAGCAAAAAATATCCCCTGCCAAGTCCCTAGAACTAAATTACCATCTTCTACAAAACAATTTACAGAACATCCAATTAGTGATGATTTTATGTGGGCATCGCTATTTCCCTCAACATGTCTATAATGAGATGACATGGGTACTAATTTTTTAAGGGTTTCTACTATATCATATGCCACAGAAGGATCTGCAGACTCATTAATGGTTACGCCTGCTGTAGTATGAGGTGTGTAAACATACAAAACTCCATCCCTCCACCCTTTTCTGGACACCAATCCTTTTATCTCAGTGGTTATATCAATAAGTTCTTCTCTTTTTTTTGTCCTGATATTTATCATTTCCATATTCACAACCTCCTTTTTTTAACAGATTAATCCTTCAAAATAAATTATTCAACCCCATCTCTTTTAATCAAAATTCACAAACTTTAAATTAGATTAAAACCAACAAATAGTCTTGTCAAAAAATACATTTTCTTTTATCCTCATATATTAAAGAATCAAGGTAAAAGAAGGAGGATCCAATGCCCACGATAAGACCCAAAAAAATAAAAGTAGATACCCTGGGTGATGCCAAAATTCCAGTTCCAGAGCAGCTGCGGCCATTTTTATCTGAGATTGGAGAGGTGAATCTGTATGTTTCAGAAGAAGTAATTGATGCCGAAGATCCAAATCAAAGATATTTCATATTTGAAGAGGCTGGCCCCAAGGAGAAGATATATTTTGATCCATCAAAGACAAAATGTGCTATAGTCACATGTGGAGGTCTTTGTCCTGGAATAAATGATGTGATTAGATCCATTGTAATGGAGGCCCATCATCAATATAAGGTGGCGGCTACACTTGGTATTCGTTATGGTCTACAGGGATTTTTGCCCCAATATGGACACAGCATATGGGAGCTAACTCCAGAAAATGTATCTCAAATCCATGAATTTGGAGGCACTATTTTAGGCTCCTCAAGGGGGCACCAACCACCAGAAGAGATAGTAGATTCACTGGAGAGGATGAACATAAATATCCTCTTTATGATTGGGGGTGACGGAACAATGAAGGCCGCTTCTGCTATTTGGAAGGAAATAAAAAAACGTAAGATGAAGATATCAGTTGTAGGTATTCCCAAGACTATTGACAATGATATTTATTTTGTTCCACGCTCTTTTGGCTTTGATACAGCAGTAACAAAGGCCATTGAGGCCATTAGATGTGCCCATACAGAAGCTACTGGGGCTCCAAATGGAATCGGTATGGTAAAACTTATGGGCAGAGAATCTGGATTTATTGCAAGTGAAGCCACCTTGGCCCAAAAAGACGTAAATGTAGTTCTGATTCCAGAGCAGCCATTTGAACTTGATGGGGAACATGGTCTTTTGGCATACTTAAAAAAGAGGATTCAGGAAAGGGGTCACGCAGTAATTGTTGTTGCTGAAGGTGCTGGGCAAGACCTATGGCGACGGGAGATGAAGAAAAACAATGAAAAAATCCCTGTTGACGCCTCAGGAAATCCAATCTTAGGAGACATCTGTGGGCTGCTTAAAGAGAAGATAAAAAAATATTTTAAAGAGCAAAATATACCTATCACCTTGAAATTTATTGATCCAAGTTACATAATTAGATCAGTACCTGCAAATGCCAATGATGGAGTATATTGTGCATTCTTAGGACAGCATGCAGTCCATGCGGCCATGGCAGGGAAGACAAATATGGTTGTAACTAAGGTAATGGAAAAATTTGTTTATCTCCCACTCTCCTTGGTGACCAAAAAGAGACGGAAATTAAATGTAAATTCTCCTTATTGGAAGGCAGTGCTTGCTTCCACAGGACAACCTCCTCAATTTAGCAACAAATAATTTCAGGATAAAGAGAAATGAACATTACTAACAAAGAACCAGATATATTATTAGAAGTCCCAGCACAAGTTTACTACCTTCCAGCAATTGGGCATTTTGCAAAGGCAATCTTCACAAAACACCCCTATTTTGAAAAATGTTCAGAGGAGGTCATCTACTTTCTTGAACTAATAATATATGAGTCAGCAGCCAATGTTATAAAGCACGCATACCCAGAGGGAGTCGTAGGAAAATTAAAAGTAAAAATATGGTTGGATTCTAAAAAAGTTATTTTAAATGTAATAGACTTTGGCAAAGGATTTGACCCCCATCATCTCCCAGAACCAGATCCCACATCTCCTACTGAAGGGGGTATGGGGGTCTTTTTGATAAAGAAAATAGCCAAAAAATTTTCTTACTTTTTTTCCCAGGAGGAAAATGGAAATATTCTCCACCTTGAAATAGGGATTTAAAAAAAACGTTTTATAACTCCCATTTTTTTATGGAGGTTACGTATAAGCTGCTTTCCCGCTTCTCTGCCAATTTCAATAAGTTCATCTATGTGGTGAAATTCATTCCACTGAATATCGCCAATATCTGGAATTGTTGAAATGTCAGCATTTTTTAGCATCTCACAGGTTAAATAATACATATTTATTTCTTCAGCTCTAATTAAAAGTTCCACAGCGTTTTCTATGTCTTGAATTGGCGTTAGTTTAGGGGGCACTGCTACACCAATTGTAATTGTCTCATCACTTAGCCTTGCATATTTTACAGGAACAGGGCATGCAATAGCACCATCACTTAAAAGATGATTATTAATTTCTACAGGAGGGAAGAAGCCTGGTACTGAAGCACTTGCTATTACAGCTCTCTTTAAGTCTCCCACACATATGGGAATATCTCTTCCATATCTAAGGTCAGTGCCAACAACAACTAAAGGGATTTTGCATAGGTCAAATGACTCAATCCTTATTAAAAAATCTATAATTTTTTTAAACTTTTTAAAGTCCAATATGCTTAATTTTGCCTGGGCCAGGGTGAGGGCTATTGTTCCCTTGACCTTTGAATAGATCTGATCCCAAAAACTTGGTTGCCTACCACCCCGTTTTTCCAAATTCATAAATCCCACATCTTCATATAAGTCACTATTTATAAAGTCCTTGAATCTGCTTTCCACCTCATAGGGGTCTTTTTTCTCACAATACATAGCACCAATTATGGCCCCAATACTGGTGCCTGCAATTATATCTACCTCGATATCATTTTCTTTGAAGACCTGTAAAACCCCTATGTGAACAAGGCCCCTGGCTCCACCTTCTCCCAGTGCAAGACCAATTTTTTTACGAAAAAACATATCAAATATCCTTAATTAATTTTTTATACATGGTTATATCTTCCTTACTAAATTCATTTATATATCTTATTTTTACATATAATTCAATTACAAGCAAAGCCTTTTTAATCCATGACTCATCTCTAGACGCCAACATATCTTTAATTTCCAATGGTCCATAGGTAGCATCCACTTTTATACCTCGTTTTTTTAATTTTCTAAGAAAAATTAAAAAATAATCATACACACTTTCCTTTTTTGACCTGGAAAAAATTGAAAAAATACCTATAAGTACAATTAAAATAACAAATCCTATTAAAATTCCTATAAAAAACCGAGAATTTCCATTTAGATCAAGTCCCAATCGTTTAAAAAAAGATATTTGCTTTTCATAAGAATAATCTACAATCCACAGAAATAATCTGTCTAAAACAATATAATATTTTTCATCCCATCTATTAGGGATTGGACAATTTTGAAATATTCCATTATATGGACTCCTGTAGATTCTTAATATCTATCAACAGGGGAAAATAGATGCTTTTGTTTGAACCATTTCATTTTCCAGTCTCCAACATAGATACTTATCTATTTTTACCACCACTTATCATGTTTATTATCTCATCTATAGTATCACCAGCAGGAGTTTCTGGTGCCTTTATTTTGCTTCCATTACAAATGAGTATTTTTGGATATATATCCCCTGGGGTTAGTGGAACCAACTTTATTTACAACATTACATCAATTCCCCTAGGATCTTATCAATACATACGGGAAAAACGCATTTCCTGGACCCTACTTCTATTATTTCTCATTGGAACTGTACCTGGAATCTTTTTTGGATATTGGATACGAATAAAATATTTACCCAATCCTATGTATTTTAAAGTATTTGTGGGTATTATCCTTTTTTATTTGGGAGTTAGATGTCTTATGGACGCTTTTGTCTCAAAAAACACAAAACCAAAGAAAATAGAGGTATTGCAAGAAAAACTAAGTCTCCTAGCAGCAAGCATATCAACTCCTGATGCCAAAATCAATTACAACCCTATAGCTATATTAGTCCCATCCCTGTTAACAGGGGTAATAGGAGGCGCATATGGTATAGGAGGTGGTGCGATTATGTCACCATATTGTGTGGCAGTTTTGAAATTACCAGTCCAGGTTGTGGCTGGAGCAACCCTAATCTCAACATGGATTTCTTCAATAATAGCTGCATGTTTTTATGGTTTTGGCCCGTTTTCCTCTGACCCCTCTACAGTACCAGATTTCTTATTAGGGCTACTTTTTGGCTTAGGTGGCATGGCAGGGATTTATGTGGGTACAAAACTTCAGTCTAAATTACCTGCATCCATTATAAAATTTATCCTTGGCATAGCAGTATCCCTTATCGCTATAAGATATATTTCCACTCCTTTTATCAGATAATATTTCTATTGCCTTACCAGTTAAAACTGATTATATTTTTTATTATTCCTTAACTAAATTTATCAAACTAAATCAAAAATAAAAAAATGGCGAGAAAAGAACCACCCCCAAAACAAGAAGAAGGCGCACCTGAGTGGTTGACTACGTTTTCTGATCTTATGTCCCTTCTTTTGACCTTTTTTGTGTTACTTTTATCCTTTGCCAACATGGACATCCAGAAATTTCAGGATATGCTGGGATCAATAAAAGATGCCTTTGGAGTGCAGGTAAAAAGACAGCAGGCTGATTATGTGGCATTTTCTCCGTCAAAATATGAAAGTAAAGTAAAGCTAACAAAACAGGACAAAGATATACTTGGGATGGTTTTAACAGTAAAGTCGTTGTTAACTGATGTCCAACAACAGACGCCAATGGATATTTCCTCTGAAGATAATGGGGTATTGATTAGAATTCAAAGTGATGTGATGTTTAAAAAGGGAACAGCCAAGCTGCTGCCTTCTTCTAAGAAAGTTTTAGATTCCATAATAAAATTACTCAAAAAAAACGACTGGATGGTGGCTATCAGAGGACATACAGACGATATTGAAGCAAAAAATTCTAAATATTCTTCAGCGTGGGAATTATCAACAGCTCGCGCAGCTGCAGTGCTTCGATATCTTCTTGAAAAAGGTAAATTTAATCCAAGAAGGTTTAAAGCTGAAGGATATGCTGATACCCTCCCAATAGTTCCCAATATATCAGAAAAAAATAGACAAAAAAATAGAAGAGTTGAGTTTTATTTCTACCGTCCTAACGTGTAACCTTACTTTTTCTCCCTCAAAGCAGGGGCTAAAAATGCCAGGAGTTTTTCTTTGGTTATTGCAGGATGTTCACCATTTGCAATGGAAACTATCCCTTCAATAATAATCTCCATATAAAGGGCCTCTTCCTTTGACCTTTCTTCTAATTTTTTTGCAATTGGAATAAATGCAACATTTGCCAGGACCGCACCATAGAATGTAGTAAGCAGTGCCACTGCCATTGCAGGTCCAATGGATGAAGGATCGTCAAGAGTCTGTAACATTTGAACAAGACCAATCAGTGTACCGATCATTCCAAATGCAGGTGCCATAGATCCCATTGATTTAAATATATCCTGACCCGTGGAGTGCCTCTGTTGCATAAATGCAAGCTCAATCTCCAAGACAGATCTAACTACTTCGCTGTTATTTCCATCAGCAACTAGTATACAACCTTTTTTTAAGAATTCATTATCCGTAGCTGCTTTTTCCAAGGCCACCAGCCCATCTTTTCTTGCAACCTCTGCAAGAGAGGTAATCTGGGAAATTATCTGATTAGGGTCCATGGATTTGGTAAAAAATGCCTTCATGGCGACTTTAATGGCTCCAAATACAGTGCCCATGGGAAACATAATAAAGGTAACCGCTATTGTTCCACCAATAACAATTAATATAGATGGTACATCTATAAATGCCCCAAGACCACCACCCATAAAAATAGAACCAATAATAAGTCCAAATCCTGCAAGAAGTCCTATTAAGGTCCCTATATCCATATTGACACTCCACTATTAAGAATACATAACTATTTTGCGTTATTATTTTTTGTACGGTTAAATAATAATCACAATAAATTTTACTATTAATTCAACATGCTAAATATAAAGCTTGTTCGATTACTAATACCCCTTCAGTTTTTCAAATTTTGAGATATTCACTTCACCATCTTTAAAATAAAAAGTAGTTCCTTTAATAAACTCGTCCACTTTATAATATGCAGGTCCAATGGATATTTCTACTCCTGGATGAATCTCACCACGTACGATAACGCGACAATTATTTAAATTTTTTGACCTAATGGAAGATGCTATACGATTTAAGTGTTTAGTAAGTATCTTAATTTTCTTTCTAATTTCCTGTATTTCCAAGACTATTTCAGGGTCATCTTTTGATTTTCTTTTTAATTCCAAAAAATCCAGTCTGTTGTGTAGTTTCTCTAATCTCATCTCCAAATTTGAAAATTTATACATATCAACTGGATCATATCCCAGGACCAAAATTGTTGGCACATTAAAACCACCACCTAGCTTTCCCTCTATCAAAATCTTCTCACCGCAATAAATATTTCCCCCAATTAATTTGTCACCGACTTTTATATTCTTACCTACGTATAAGTTTGAGTGAAGACAATGTCTGTCAATTAATATAGATCTCTTGGCTAATAATATTCCATTTTCACAATATCGACAGTGAATATTATTTTCTGCAGTTAGAATCGCCTTATTTTCTCCCTTTACCCCACCTTCTACAGAAATAGAATTAAGGGCCTTTATTTTTGCGCCTTCTACAATGCCTTTTACTAAAATAGAATTCCCCTGCACTTCAAAACCATTTTTTACATCTCCATGGACTACCACATTGTTCACAAAATATACATTACCTGTATGGAAATCTACGTTACCCCTTACATTCAAAAGGTTTTTGACTGAAATATTGCCATGTTCGTCATAATAAACATATCCATTGACCAAAGATATAAGCTGATTTGGATTTTTAGGATTTACAGCACAATTGGAGCCAATAGGGAACTTCTTTTCTTTGTAAATAAATCTGTCATCATATTTGTCCACCTCTTGAGGTGAAATTTCCTCGAATTCAGCAATAACCTGATTCCTAATAACATTTTGAACATAACCGAGATTATAAAAATCCATTTTACCATCTTCTTTCTCCTTTGGTTTTAAATCCCTATAGTTAAAATCTGGATCAAAAAAGTGACGAAGGTAATACATAAATTTTCCCTTTGCCATATAAATACTTACGAATCCTTACTCCAATAATTATCCCTAACAATATCCCCAATTCATTAGCACAAATATCCATAATTGAAAATTCCCTAAAAGGCACAAAAAACTGCATATATTCCAAGATGATACCTACCATTAAACTCATAAGGGATAAAAAAGTTGCTTTTGTGATATTAATTGAATATACAAAAGGCATAAGTGATAATAAAAAATACATCCCCATGTGATAAAACTTATCAGATTGCTCAAACTCATATGGTGGTCTTACTCTAGGAGACAAAGATAGCCATATATCCGTGACTAAAAGAAGGACCCATAAGATAGCCAAAATCATCTGAAATTTGTTAATTCTTTTGAGTGCCATATAATATTTTACCTATATTTATACTTAATGGTGACTTCATTATTACCTAACCTAATCTTGCATATAATTACAAGTAACTATATCTTCAGTTGCAAAACTTAAAATAAACCGAATTTTGCAAAACCTAAAAAATTTTTTTATTCTTAAATAAAGGGGTTAGTCAATGGATAATAAGGAGAAATTGTCATTTTTGGTGCTCCACGGATTTGGAGGCTCTCCATTTGAGGTAGAACCAGTGGTTGATGTGTTAAAAGAAAATGGTTTTAAAAATATCGTTTGTCCAACTTTACCTGGGCATTGTGAGGACATTAATGCCTTTAAAAAAACACGGTTTAAAGATTGGGTATTGGAAGCAGAAAAAAATTACTTGGAACTTTTTCATAAAGGACTTAGACCAATTGTTATTGGGCTTTCAATGGGTGGGAGCATAGGAATGTATCTTGCCCAAAGATATCCGGTCTCTGCACTAATTACAATAGCCTCTCCAGTCTATCTATACAAATTATTTCCTTTTGAGGGTCCATCTAAATTACTACCTTTAATTGGAATTTTGCGATTTATAAAACCAGTTGTAAAAGTGCCAAAAGCAACTAAAGAGGCCAGAGAAATAGCACCATTTAAAGGATACGATGGATTTTATGCACTAAGCCCGTTATATAGCTTTATAAAGGCATTAAAAAATATAAGGTATAATCTTCCACTGATCAGTTGCCCTATACTTGTTTTACATTCGCCCCAAGATATATCTGTTCCTGTTTCTAATGCATGGGAAATCATAACAAAGGTAAGATCTGAAGTAAGAAAACTGGAGTTGTATCCAATTATGGAACAAATAACCACAAGACATTTGCTTACTACCCACAAGGAAACCAAAGATAAAGTAAAAAAGTCAATTTTATCTTTTATCTATGAAATAAATCAAATATGACATATATCCCAATAACTAATCATAATAATGACGAAAAAATTAATGAATGGTCATTGGTCTTAACAGCACTATGCATTGATCATGTTATACAAAAAACTGAGAATGGATTTTATTTAAAGGTAAAATCCGAAGACAAAGAACGAGCTATCAAAGAAATTTTGGAATTTGAGAAAGAACTAGAAGAAGATCTAAAGGAACAAAACCACGAAAATACTAAAAACATCAAATCTGGATACAGCATAGAAAGCTCCATCTGGATATTATTTTTTATTTTTTTATTTCACATAATATCAAAAAACCTCTTCCCACCATTAGAACAACTTGGATGTGCCAATAGTTGGGCAATTTATAAAGGAGAATGGTGGAGGCTTATAACAAGCCTAACCCTCCATAAAAATATCCCTCATGTCCTCTCCAATATATTTTGGGAGGGAGTATTTATCTACTTTCTTTTAAAAGAGATTCCTCCATCTATTGGCTGGGCACTGATATTTCTAGGAGGGGCTCTGGGGAATTTGTTTAATTATTTTTTTCATCCATTAAGTCACATTAGTCTTGGTTTTTCCACGTGTGTATTTGCAACAATTGGAATCTCTATTGGCATTAGAGGTATTCAAAACCCTAAAGATATCGGAGTATATGCAATGAGTGGATTGGGACTCTTTGCCATGCTTGGAATTGGTGCCCAAGGTGTTGATGTAGGAAGCCATTTCTTTGGACTCATTACAGGATTTATAATTGGCGCTGTTTTTCAACTACTAAATTTAAATATAGCAAAGATAAAAGCAGGATATCTCTTTTTTGCCTTATTTTTAATCATTGCTATATCTTGGACCTTAGCTATATTTTGGGGTAAAAATTATGTGTAATTGCAAATTTTCACCTTAGCTAAAACTCATTTTTGTTCATCTTGAATTATAATCTGGCACGGGATTTTTTAATATATAATTGTACAGGGCTGAAAAGATATTTTTCTTTATTCTTGTCTCCTTGAACCAGATTTGTTCAAAAAACTCCATTACCTTATATCTTGATGTATCTTTCGCTGATGGACATGGATTTTCTACAACTGGTATATCAAATTCCTTTGCCAGTTTTATAATTTTTTGCTTTTCAATTAAAAGGAGCGGACGAATAAGATAAAATTCACCTTTAAAAAAAATCTCTTTTGGATACATGGTCTCAACCCGACCACCGTAAAATAGATTCATAAAAAATGTACTCACCAAATCGTCACCTGTATGGCCAAGGGCAAGATGAGTTAATTTAAATTCCTTCACTAATTCAAACAACCTCTTTCTTCTCCGCCAGGCGCAAAAAAAACAAGGAGAATTTGATCTATTCTCATCACTATGGGCCATTAAACCAAAATCAGTTACAGAAAAATAGCCTGAGACGCCTAACTCTTTTACCCATGAAACAAGATGGTTGTGATTATTTCTATCAAACCCAGGATTAATGTGAAGGGCCATAAGCTCAATCTCAAAAGGGAGCTTCTTTTTTATCAAAGTTAAAATCTTTAGTAAAACTCCACTATCAACTCCCCCTGATATGGCAACTCCTATCCTGGCTCCAGGAAAGAGCATATTTGCTGAGGCCATTAATTTTGATGTTTTTGAAATACATGATTTTTGAATATATGAAATCTTCCCCACCTAAGAAATTCCTCCTTGTGAAATTCTTGTGTATTGACTACCAGACAAACTATGTTTATAGCTTATAAGCGACCTATCAAATTCTTCCCAACAAATCACTTCATAATTACAAAAGAGGGAAGATATTCATCTAAAAAATCAAGGAGATTAATATGGCAAGAATTACGGTAGAAGATGCACTTAAAAAGGTCAACAATAGGTTTATTATTGCACACATGGCTATGAGAAGGGTTAGAATGTATCATCAAGGCTATAAACCCCTTATAGAATGCAATAACACTGAGATCGTAACTGCCTTGAGGGAAATCGCTGCAGGAAAAGTAAAGCTCAAAAAATCCATTAAAGAGGCAGGAATAGAGGTTTAAATTACCATGAAAAGAGATTACTATGAGATACTTGGCGTATCTAAAACCGCAACCACAGAAGAGATAAAAAAGGCATATAGAAAACTTGCCTTCCAATACCATCCAGATAGAAATCCTGACGATCCAGAGGCAGAACAAAAATTTAAGGAAGTAAGCGAGGCCTATCAGGTTCTAAGTGACCCACAGAAGAGGTCCACCTATGATAGATTTGGCCATGAAGGCTTAAATAACTTTGGTTACAATAATTTTAAGTCCAGTGAAGACATATTTGAGGAGTTTTTTTCCTCATTCAATGATATGTTTGATGATTTTTTTGGTTTTGGAGGACGTAGAAGAAGTGGAACTAACAGGGCCAGGAGAGGATCAGATCTAAGATATGACCTAACAATATCGTTTGAACAAGCCGCATTAGGCGCTCAAGTAGAAATAGAAATACCTAAGGAAGAGGACTGTCCAGAATGTTCAGGTTCAGGGATTGAGCCAGGTCATTCAGCAGAAACTTGTTCATATTGTGGGGGGAGAGGACAGGTCTTTCAACGCCACGGCTTTTTCAGAATCTCAACCACATGCCCCCAATGTGGTGGAATGGGCAGAATAAATAGACATCCGTGTAAACGATGCCGTGGGGAAGGGAGAATAATAAACAACAAGAAAATAACTGTAAACATCCCTCCTGGCGTGGACAATGGAACCAGGCTTAGACTGAGAGGCGAAGGAGAAGGCGGAAGTTTTGGCGGACCTGCAGGTGATCTCTACGTGGTACTCAGTGTTGAGCCCCATGATACTTTTAAGAGACAGGGACAGGACTTGATAGTTCCAATAGAGATCTCATTTGTACAGGCTGCATTGGGTGCAAAAATAGAAATTCCAACATTGGAGGAACCTGTAAAGGTTGAAATACCAAAAGGAACTCAGCCAGGGGAAGTACTCAGGATAAAAGGTCTTGGAATTCCTTATGTAGGTCAGAAAAAACGAGGAGACCTCCTTGTTGAGGTAAACATAAAGACACCTACTAATCTCTCAAAAAAACAAATTGAACTATTAAAAGAATTTGAAAGACTTGAGAAAAAAAAGCCCAGAAATAAGGTAAAAAATTTTTTTAAAAGGGCCATGGGAGGATAAATGGAGCACAAATTAACTCATGTATTAGATGATGGCTCTATAACAATGGTGGACGTCTCAAAAAAAAAAGATACCAGAAGGATAGCCATATATGAAATTGTTATAAACCTATCAGAAACCACCTATAATCTCTTAAAAAAAAATAGTCTCCCCAAAGGCGATGTGTTAAACACCGCCAAAGTAGCGGGAATCCTTGCTGCCAAAAACACCCCTCACTTAATACCCCTGACTCATCCTCTACCCTTGACTTACCTAGACGTTAGATTTTACCTAAATGACCAGGAATTTTCCATTAGGATAGAAGCTGAAGCAAGGACCACTGCTAAAACAGGAGTGGAAATAGAAGCAATGGTAGCAGCCCATATTGCTGCTATAACAATCCATGATATGTGCAAATCAGTTCAAAAGGATATTTTAATATCAGAAGGAAAACTCGTATATAAAAGTGGCGGAAAAAGTGGAGAATATACCTATAATCCTGGGTAAATTAGTAATGGGGCAAATGGATCCTTAAATACTATCCTAACTTCCCAAAAACAATCATTTTGTCTTTTAATCAGGGACTTGACATGAAAAGAGAGAAACAAATTACCCCTCTTAGTCAAATAAGAAATTTTAGCATAATAGCTCATATTGACCATGGTAAATCCACTCTTGCCGATAGGATCCTGGAGATAACAAAAGTGGTATCACAAAGGGAGCTTAGAGAACAATTTTTAGATCGTCTGGACTTAGAAAGGGAAAGGGGAATTACTATAAAATCTCAAACAGTCCGGATACCTTACACCCATACAGATAATCAAAAATATATTTTAAACCTCATAGACACTCCAGGACATGTGGACTTTAATTATGAAGTCTCAAGGAGCCTGGCTGCATGCGAATGTGCTGTTTTACTTGTTGATGCAACCCAGGGAGTAGAAGCCCAAACTCTAGCAAATGTATATTTGGCATTGGAGCATGATTTAGAGATAATACCAGTTTTAAATAAGATTGATCTACCAAGTGCAGAGCCTGATAGGGTAATTCAAGAGATTGAAGAGGCCATTGGACTGGATTGCACTGATATAATAATGGTTAGTGCCAAAACAGGAGAAAATGTAGATAAATTAATTGATGCTATTATAAAAAAATGTCCTCCTCCAAAAGGCGATATTAACGCACCCTTAAAGGCCCTGATCTTTGATTCATGGTATGATTCCTATCTTGGAGTAGGGGTGTTATTTCGCATTTTTGATGGATATTTAGAAACTGGCCAAGAAATTCAGATGTTTTCAACTAAAAAGAGATATGAAATTGTGCAACTTGGAGTCTATTCGCCAAATCCAAAAGAAGTCAATTTTTTAGGGCCTGGAGAAGTAGGTTTTTTATTTGCAAATATTAAAGAAATCAAAGACGCACGAGTAGGTGACACAATAACCTGGGCAAATAATCCCACTAAAAAACCGTGTCCTGGATTTAAACGAGCTCAACCAATGGTCTTTTGTGGATTGTATCCAACTGAACCAGCAAAATTTGAACTTCTAAAAAAATCCTTAGAAAAACTCCAATTAAATGATTCTGCATTTGTATTCGAGCCTGAAACATCTACTGCGCTTGGCTTTGGTTTTAGGTGTGGCTTTTTGGGATTGCTCCACATGGACATTATTCAGGAGAGGCTTGAGAGGGAATTTAAGGCAGAGCTTATTGCCACTGCCCCGTCTGTTGTATACGAGGTCAAGACCACCGATGGAAAGGTCTTTAAAATTGATAATCCCAGCAAGATGCCTCCCCCTGGGAAAATCGCTGAAATCAAAGAACCTTTTGTAAGGATGGATATCCATGTACCCCATGAATATGTGGGAAATGTACTTTCCTTATGTGAAGAAAAAAGGGGAGTGCAAAAGGACATTAGATACCTATCATCTTCTAGGGTAATTGTTACATATGAGCTTCCTTTTGTTGAAATAGTGTACGACTTCTTTGACAAACTAAAATCCTATACCAGGGGATATGCATCTCTTGATTATGAATTTATAGGATTTTATCCTGGTGATATGGTTAAGTTAGATATTCTTATAAACGGCGAGCCAGTGGATGCCCTATCAACCATTGTGCACAGGGAAAATGCCCATAGGATTGGGAGAGAGCTTGCCCTTAAATTAAAAAGGATCATTCCAAGACAATTATTTGAAGTAATTATCCAGGCAAGCATAGGAACAAGAATTGTTGCAAGGGAGAGGATCCCGCCTTTTAGAAAAAATGTTACAGCTAAATGTTATGGAGGAGACATAACCAGGAAAAGAAAACTGTTGGAAAAACAAAAACAGGGCAAAAAGAGAATGAAAAAAATGGGTAACATTGAAATCCCACAAGAGGCATTTTTGGCAGTGCTTAAAAAGGATTAAGTGATTGTGGA
>NZ_JBMYBT010000048.1:0-2021 GCF_053993635.1 Desulfothermus sp.
CATTTTTATGTTCCAAATTGCAAGGTTTTAAACTGATTTTTAACATATCTTTGCATTTTTGTCAGCCTTATATCAAGAAAAATGTGTGATAAAATGGTAGGTTAGAGCGTTTTTCAGGAACGACTACATAAATAATAAGTCTATTACTTGCAAACATGGCACAGCCATTATGTTTTGTTCAGAGCTTAAGAGTAGTGTGAAAGAAATGGGTCCAATTCATTTGATTTTTAGATGTTTGTTTGGTTTTATTCTTTTAAATCCCGATAAGGCATGGAAGATTTATTACAATAAAAAAACTCATTTTTGAGCACTCTCCCAAGGCACTTGCCAAGACTTATAATAAAAACAAATATCTTGATGGAGATCTCTTCTGGTATAAGCCGGCATGATTTTTATTACAAGCTTATCTATGAGGCAGAGCATATTTATAAAAATCGTCCTATTTCTTGTCGTGTCTGGCTTGAAAAAAGTTTTCCCAGAATGTCTAAAAGAAAATTTCCTAAGATAGCATCCAAAAAAATAAACGAAATTACCCAAGAAGAAGCCTTTACATTATTCAAAACCCTCAGAGAAGTTTTAAAGAAACCGCCTTATTCCAACAGTCTCTGGCACATTAGGCCAAAAAGCAATGGTTGAAACCTTTCAAGAGCTACTTCCTTTGGTAGAAATGTTTACAGGATTTAAAAAAATGAATTTGTGGGTGTTAAATATGCCTTTTTTTACCCCAAAGAATATCCTTTAAAAGGAGATGCCCTATTTAAAGAACCGGCTTTAACATTCAAACTGGAAGTATTGGTAGCAGGATTTAAACACTCATGTCCAGTAAAAAAAGATATTTATTCTTTCATAATAGAGCAAAGGAATACTTACTTTGTAGGGATAAATGGAAGTCCTATTGATTTACAAAATGAAATTGGGAGACTAATTCCTTCTAACAACCTGATTTTTATAAATAAACTTAAAAGCGGTCAATATTCTTGGATAGTTGTAGTTCACCTTATCACACCTCTTGATGTTTTTGCTGAGCTTTCAAAGACAAGTGGTAGTGCTGAGTTGTTTACACAAGACCAGATTGAAAGGATTAACTGGCACAATAAAAGACTCAATAAAAAATTCAACCTTTGTGAGGAAATCAAAAAGCAATTTAACCACATTACTAAACCTAGCGGCCCTGTTCCAATTAAAAAAGACACAACAATATCTATCAGGAGATATTTTGAAGACAACATTGATAAAATCCTTGAGGAAGGAGGCGATATGGAAAAAGGCATTCCTCCTACTATAAGGCAAGCTTATTATGTCTTTGTCCTGCCCCCCATGGAGGGGCAGGACAGTCCCAGAAGGTAGAGGTATAATAAACTACTCTACTAAGGAGGGGTAAGGATGAAAAGGAGACATTTTTCACCAGAAGAAAAATTGGCTATTGTATTAACTGGGCTTAAAGGAGAATGTGCCGCTTCAGTTGGAACTGGACAAACGGGCTATCTGAGTTAAGGTGGAAAAGAAAGGAGGAAGAGATGGCTAAGCAAAGGAGACATTACAGTCCAGAGAAAAAGGTTGAAATTCTGCGGGAGCACTTAAAAAACAAAATGCCTGTATCAGAATTATGCGAAAAATATGGCATTCATCCTAACATGTTTTATAAATGGGAAAAGCAATTCTTTGAAGGGGCTATTAATACATTTGCTAATAATTCTAAATCTAACAAAAAGAATGCTAAGGAAGAACAGCTAAAACAAAAGATTGCCAGAATGCAGGAAGTGATTACAGAACTCACCCAGGAGAATATTATTCTTAAAAAAAAGTACAATGGGGAGATTTAAAAAACAAATGGGTAGAGGTAGATGTGAGGGATAGCATTGTGGAAACGATAATTGCTTATAACCAAAAGACTGGGATAAGTATTAGAAAACTGCTTGGATTTGTTGGACTTTCAAGCTCAAAATTCTATCAATGGAGAGCTAGATATGGCCTTGTTAACAAACATAATGGGAAGATTCCCAGGGGTTTTTGGATATTAC
>NZ_JBMYBT010000049.1:0-12066 GCF_053993635.1 Desulfothermus sp.
TAATTTTGGGAATAAGTTCATCTGTAAGATTCATTACCCCACCAGTTATAACCCCTCCAATAGCTGCATGAACCTGGAGCTGGGTAGTGCCTTCATAGATATTTGTAATCCTTGCGTCCCTGTACAATCTTTCCACTTCAAAATCCCTGGTATATCCTACTCCCCCATGGATCTGAAGAGCATCATAAGCAACCCTATTTGCCATTTCAGTTGCAAATATCTTTGACATAGGGGTCAAAAAAGAAGCGTATCTTGAATATTGCTTAAATTCTTTTTTTAATGTTTTGTCCCCTGAGTTTGCCAATCTTTCCTCAAAAGATTCCTTTAAATCAACTATATTGGAAGTAAAATAGACCAGTCTACGTGCTGCTTCTATGTCCACTTTCATGTTAATTAGCATTTCATACACCTGGGGAAATTCAATAATTGATGAGCCAAACTGTTTTCTACTGCTTGCGTAATCATATGCCATTCTATATGCAGCCTCTGCAATACCAACGCCCTGTGTTGCTACAGCCAGCCTCGCGCCATTCATCAAAGAAAAGGTATATTTCACCAGCCCTAATTTTCTTTCTCCAAGGAGTTCAGCTGGTGCATGTGTGAACATAATCTCACATGTGGGTGATCCATGGATACCCAATTTTTCCTCAATTCTTCTTATCTTTATATGTTCATCTCTTTTATAGATAAAAAGGGAAAGTCCCCTTGCGCCTTTAATATTCGGCTCAGACCTTGCGAGAACCAGGATTATATCTGCACATCCATTGGTGATAAACCTCTTCACCCCATCTAAATACCATCTACCATCATTGCCTAAAGTGGCCTTTAATGAAACAGCCTGCAAATCTGAACCTGCATCGGGCTCTGTCAGGGCCATTGCCCCCGTATATTCCCCAGAACAAAACTTGGGCAAATATTTTTTTCTCTGACCTTCTGTACCAAATCTATATATTGTTTCTGAAATTTCTTGCAATCCAAATAAATTCATTAAAGAAGCATCTGCCCTTGAGACCATTTCAATGGCCAGGGAATAAATTGTCTTTGGAAAATTCAGGCCTCCGTATTTTCTTGGAATTGTAAAACCCATAAAATCTGCTTGTGTTAGTCTCTGTAATGCCTCTTTGGTCCCATTTGCATAATGTACCTCACCATTTTCAAACCTGGCACCTTCAATATCAACATCCTTTGCCATTGGAGCTACTACATTGCCACATATATCACCTAATATATCAAGGGCAATTTTATAATTCTCCATTGCATCTTCAACATTTGATGGGGCATATTCATAGATATCCTTTTCTGTAAAATCTTTTTCCCTTAACAAGATTATCTTGGATATATCTATATTATCAAGCAAAAACAATATATCCTTATTGTCTTTATAAAAATTAGGCACAGCTAAAACCTCCTAAAGTAACATTAACTCTTTTTTAAAATATCTTTGTATGCCTTAATCATCATTGGCAATACATCTTTTAGGTCACCTACGATCCTGTAATGGGCCACCTCAAATATAGGTGCCTCTGGATCTTTGTTTATTGCAATAATCCTCTTTGAATTCATGATTCCAACAAGGTGCTGGATCTGTCCAGAAATCCCCATGGCAATATATAAATTTGGTCTTATTGTAACCCCAGTCTGGCCAATTTGTCTATGCGGACTTAGATAACCTGCATCAATAATGGGCCTTGACCCACCAACCTCTGCCTTAAGTAATTTCGCCAGCTCAAAAATCAATTCCATTATATGATCGTCAGCTGCTCCCATTCCCGCGCCAATAACTATTTTGGCGCCTTTTAAATCCACGTCCTTTTCTTCTATGCTCTGTTCAATTATCTCTGTGAGCAGCTCTTGTTTTGAAAATTCTACACAAAACTCTTCTACATCCGCTTTTTTTCCAGAAGTTATTTCATCAATAGCAATAACACCTTCCCTCACAGTTGCCATTGAAGGAATAGATTCTGGGGATACAATTGTGGCTATGATGTTCCCCCCCCACGCAGGCCTTATTTGAAGTAGCTGATCTTTAAACAAAATCTTTCCAGCCCTGTAATCACCAATTTTAAGTTCCGTACAATCAGCAGTAAGACCTAGCTGTAAATTGGAGGCAACCCTTGGTGCCAAATCCCTTCCAACATGAGTGGCCCCAAAAAGGACTATATAGGGTTTATAATGCAAAATAGCAGAAATAACTGCCTTTGCAAAAGGGAGACTCCTGTATAAGGATAACTCTTTATTGAATACATAAATTATCTTGTCTGCACCATATTCCCCTAACTCAGATAAATTTTTGAGATTATATCCAACTGCCAGGCCTAAGACCTTGCTGCCCAATTTTTTAGCCAATGTCCTTGCTTTACTTAAGAGTTCTTTGCTTACATCCTGAAGCTTTCCCTTTTTATACTCCAAAAACACCATTATATTTTTTTCCATCAATTCCTCCTAACCGATTATGTGATCTTCCATTAACTCTTTTAAAAGCCTAGATATACATTCCAATATGGGCTGAATATCCTTTTTGTCAAAGGTCTTTAACACCACATTCTCCACCTTTTTCACCCTGGTTTTGGACCCTTTGAGTCCGCAGCGATTTGGATCTGCTCCAATTGACTCATGGTCCCACAATAAAATTAACCCATTATCATCTTTTTGGGCCTTTAAATTCTTGTATGCCATTGCCCTTTTTACAGAAGGTGGCCGTGGGGTATTTGCCTTAGACGAAATTGTTAAAAGGACTGGTAGGGGAGATTTGCAAACCTCATATCCATCACCTATATCTCTCTTCACCACGATATACTCTTTTGTTAGCTGAGCAATATTAATTACATAAGTTAGCTGGTTTATATCTAATTTTTCCGCAACCTGAGGTCCTACCTGGGCAGTATCTCCATCAATTGCCTGTCTACCACAAAAAATAATATCAAAACATGGCAATTTTTCTATTGCCTTGGCAAGGGTATATGAAGTGGCAAGTGTATCTGATGCTGCAAATTTTCTATCGCTCAAAAGTATGGCCTTATCTGCTCCCATACATAAACAATATCTCAAGGCATCTTCAGCCTTTGGAGGTCCCATGGATATGACAGTTATAGTGCCTCCTGACTTTTCCTTAATTTTTATGGCCTCCTCCAGGGCACACAAATCTTCTGGATTTATTATAGCTGGAAGGGCATCCCTATTTACAGTACCATCAGGCTTCATGGCATCCTCGACTATATTGGATGTATCTGGAACCTGCTTTACCAAAACCACCATATTAAAACTCATTGTCACCTCCACTACATAATTATATTTTTTTCACGTTTTAAAGCAAAAGTAATTATTAAAAAAAAACAACTTATAGTTATAGATATAGCAATTGTAATCTAAACCCCAAACAAAAACAATTGCTAGTCTGACAACTTAGAAGTCAACTAAAAAAAATTTTAATATTGATAATTTTCAATAAAAATATAAAAATATTAACCAAAACAGAGAATATGAACATTAAAAAACTTATCCCTCAGGGAGATTGAGCAATGAAAAGTTATCGTAAGGAACTTTGGCTTAATGTCAAGACAAGAAGGGGTTTTATAAATATCACCCCTGAAGTGGAAAAATGTGTTGAGGAAAGCGGGATAAAAGAGGGGCTCATGCTAATTAATGCCATGCATATCACCTCTTCTGTATTTATTAATGACGACGAACCAGGACTTCACCAGGATTTTGACGATTTTTTGGAAGAACTGGTTCCCCATGAGCCTGTAACAAATTATAAACACAATGTGTATCTCCACGCCGTGGGCGAAGACAATGCAGATGCCCATATAAAGAGACAGATTATAGGAAGAGAAGTTGTTGTTGCAATTACCAATGGAAAATTAGATTTTGGCCCCTGGGAAAAGATTATTTATGGAGAATTTGACGGGGGTAGAAAAAAAAGGGTGCTCATTAAAATAATTGGAGAATAGGTTATACAAAGCTGGAACCCTATGTACTTAGCTATTATTCAATTTCAATATCTAACTCGTTTTCATCTTCTATAATCTCAAAAAAGTTCAAAAGATTTACTAGAGAAAGTGTCTTTTTCACTGCTGCTGACGGTTTTAATAAATATAACATTTTGTTTTTTGTCTTGTTTACATTATTTAAATGGACCAAAAATCCTATACCAGAACTATCCATAAAAGAAATATCAGATAGATCAAACACTATGGACTTATCATCTCCACATTCGTCGATAAATTTTGAAATCTCTTCTTTTAATTCCTCTACAACATCCAGGGTTAATTCTCCTGAATATTTTATAATACTATACTTTTTCTCTTTTTTAAAATCCAAAGTTTCCATTTTGAGACTCCTAATCTAATTTTAGGTTAATATTTTTTATAATTACTATTTTTGAATTTTATCCACAATGCACTTCTATCGTCTCTATACATTGGGGGAAGTTCCAATTGATTATTTAAATAACTTTCCAGCATATCAAGATAAAATTCTTTCTCTTTTGTAAAAATTTCCTCTAAAAATTTTTTGAAATTATTAAATCCCCAAATATTATTTCTATCCAAATTCCATTCATAATATCCATCAGTTATAAGCAAAATACCCCTGTAATCTTTAATTGGAACTTTTTTTATTTTAAATTCCTGAAAAAAGAAGCCAAGCACACTATGGTCAGCCTCTAACAAATATATCTGGTTTTCATTTGTTACTAAAATCCCAGGACAATGGCCTGCATTAATATATGATAGCTCCATATTCTTCACATCAATATCAGCAGCAAATAAAGTAACAAAGTCTATATCTTCCCCTATCACCTCTATGAGCTCATTATTTATGATACTAACCAAATTATCCAAGGACAAAAATATCTTATTAGAGACCCGAACTAAAGCCCTGACCAGTGACATTATGAATGCGGCCTTTGAACCATGGCCTGATACATCCGCTATAACAGCCCGCAAAATATTTTCTTGTACAGGGAAAAAATCAAAATAATCTCCACTTGCCCTATCAGATGGTTCATAAAAAAAATCAATAAACACTCCAGGGAATTCAACTGTTGATTTAGGTAATAGTTTTTGCTGTAGCACACTTACTGTTTCAATTTCTTTTGAAAGTCTATTATATGCAATTGTTAGTTGCTTATACAAAATTGTATGTCGCTTTGCCACATTTAATCTTGAAATTACCTCTCCTTCTCCATAAGAAAAAGGTCTAATTAAAAAATCATCTGCTCCCTGGTTTAAGATTTCTTCTTTTAGCTCAAACTCAGACTTATCCAGTATAACTAAAATATATACATCAGAGTCATTTGCTTGATTTCTAATGTAATTAATAACTTCAACAGAAAATTTATATGAATCAACTACTAGTATATCTGGCCTAACTATATAATAATCTTCTAAAAAATTATTGGTACCTTCACTGTATTTAATTTCTACTGAATCACGTTCAAAAAATACCTTCTTTAAGGCATGTTCTAATAACTCATCCTTATTAGAACAAAGTATCTTTATTACAAAAGAACTTCTCATAATTACATATAATCACTGTCCAAAATTAAAGTTACTGGCCCAAAGTTACACAAATTAATGTCCATATTTGCGCCAAAAATGCCCTGTTTAACCCTTCCTGGCATTATCTCCTCTAAATCTTTTATAAATGCATTATAAAGTTCTTTTGCCTCTTTATAAGGGGATGAATTTGTAAATGACGGTCTTTTGCCCTTTTTCATGTCACCATATAAAGTAAATTGGGAAACAACCAATATTTCTCCATCCACATCCATTAAACTAAGATTAAATTTACCATCATCATCTGAAAATATCCTCAGCTCTGGAATCTTTTTTATAATCTTGAACCATAAAGGAGACTTATAAATCTCTTTGTCGTTATTTGAAAAGCCAAGTAACAAGAAAAGTCCTTTATCAATTCTTGCTACAGATCTATCCCCTACCAATACCTCTGCAAATTTAACCCTCTGAATTATTATTCTCATAGCTAGTTTTCACTCTCTATATAGTAGGCCCAGCTGCCAACATTCTCAGCCACCCCCACCTGTTCAATTTCAATATTTCTATATGGTTCAAGTTTTTTTTCCATCTCCTTGTATATATACCTAGAAAGATTCTCGGAGGATGGATTGATCTTATCAAAAGGAGGCACATTATTCAAATGAACATGGTCTAGTGGTTCAATGATTTCATTTAGCATCTTTTTAAGTTTTTTAAAATCTATTAAGTATTCAACTTCCTTGTCTAATTCACTGCCCTTTACAACTATTTCCACTACAAAATTATGGCCATGGAGATTTTCGCATTTTCCCTTATAATTCCTTAGCTGGTGAGAAGAACTAAAATGAGATGATACCTTCAGCTTAAAGATTGATTTTTTTTTCATACATGGATCTCCCTGTTCAATGTGTAACCCACTTTTTATTCTTCCACTGGCTTATTTCTTTATCAAATTTTTCTGTCAATGCAACACTAAATTCAGGACCAAGTCTTATTTCACAAACAGCATGATTGAATAATATTTTTAAATGGACAGGATTTGGTCCAGAATTATTTTTTATAATATCCTTTAATCTCTCAATATTTGATTCAGTTAATGACGATTTCTCAATTGCAATTAAAAAAGGCCTGTCCTCTGTCACTGTCGCTTGCTCCAAAAGATTTACATCAAGGCACACAAAATTAACCTTCTTATAATTACCTTCTTCTTCAGATGAAGTTTGTTCTATCTCTTTTAAGTCTGTCTTCACCCTGCATAAAAGGGGAATATCTCCTTCTAAATAGCTTTTTATCTTTTGATACATATCGGGAAACAGTACCATCTCAGCAATACCTGATAGGTCCTCCACCTGGCAAAAGGCCATTTTATCGCCTTTTTTTGTCAACTTTTCTTTAACTGCGGTAACTATAACTGCAATATTTGTTTCACTATTATTTGGCAGTTCCATACACCATTTAATTGGAGTTGTGTTAAGCAACTTAATTTTATTTTTATATTTTAGCAATGGATGGGAAGATACATAAAATCCAAGAGCCTCTTTTTCATACTTCAATTTCTCGTCTTCTTCCCACTCATCGATATTTAGCTCCTCAACTTCCTCTTCTTCTAAATTCATATCTAAACTTCCCTTAGTACATTGAGACAGAGTGGGCACAACAATACCTGGTCTTTTCTTTTTCCTGGCCTTTTTCTGTATCTTACCTACTATTTTATCCAGACTTTCAAACATACCACGCCTACTATAACCAAACCCGTCAAAGGCTCCGCTTTTAATTAGATATTCCAATACCCTTTTAGTTATTTTTCTTAAAGAGACCCTGTTGCAAAAATCTTTTAAAGATCTATATTGGCCGTTTCTATTGCGTTCTTCTATAATTTCCTTAACTGCATTTATTCCAACATTTTTGATTGCACAAAGCCCAAACAAAATTGAGTTGTCCTTAACTGAGAAGTATTCAGAACTTTTATTTATGTCTGGTTTTAGGACTTCAATTCCCATTTCCCTACAGGCATTTATATGAGCTATTACTTTATCAGGATTCCCAACTTCAGATGTGAGCAAGGCTGCCATAAACTCTACTGGATAATGGGCCTTCATGTATGCAGTTTGATAAGAAATTAAGGCATAAGCGGCACTATGGGATTTGTTAAACCCATATCCTGCAAATTTTTCCATTAAATCAAATATATAATTAGCAGTATCTTCTTCTATTCCATTTTGTTTTGCACCTTTTAAGAATTTAGTCCTCTGCTCTGCCATTACCTCAGGAATCTTTTTCCCCATTGCCCTCCTTAAGATATCACCATCCCCAAGGGTGTAATTGGCAAGGTCAGATGCAATCCTCATCACCTGTTCTTGATATAATATAACACCGTAGGTTTCTTTTAAGATTGGCTCTAATTTTGGATGGGGATAGGTCACTTCAACCCTTCCATGTTTCCTCTCAATAAAATCATCCACCATTCCACTATCTAAAGGACCAGGTCTATATAAAGCCAGGAGCGCAATTAGGTCTTCAAAACAAGTAGGTTTTAGCCTGATTAACACATCTCTCATCCCTGAGCTCTCTAATTGAAACACACCATCTGTTTCACCCTTACATAAAAGTTCAAAGGTCTTTTTGTCATCTAAAGGGATGTCTTCTAGATTTATATCAATCCCTCTGTTTTCTTTTACAAGCCTAACTGCGTCACTAAGAACAGTTAAGGTCTTAAGCCCCAAAAAATCAAATTTTATAAGACCTACCTTCTCCACCATTTTCATATCATACTGGGTAACTACTTCTCCCTTTTTCCCTAGATATAAAGGAAGATATTCTATCATTGGCTTGTCAGAGATGACTATCCCTGCAGCGTGGGTGGAAGCATGTCTACATAGCCCTTCCAGTCTTCTGGATACCTCTATTAACTCCTTTACCTTTGGATCTGTTTCTACCCTATTTTTTAACTCAGGCTCCATTTCTAAGGCCCTATCAATGGTCATTTTGGGCTCATTTGGTATGAGTTTGGCTATCCTGTCTGTCTCCTGGTAGCTCATGCCAAGTGCCCTGCCAACGTCTCTAACAGCTGCCTTTGCCTTCATGGTACCAAAAGTAGTTATCTGAGCCACATTTGTCTTTCCGTATTTTTTTGTTACATACCTTATTACCTCCTCCCTTCTATTATAACAAAAATCAACATCAATATCTGGAAGGCTCTCTCTCTCCACATTCAAAAATCTCTCAAAAAGCAAATTATATCTTATTGGATCTAAATTGGTAATTTTCAGGGCATAGGCAACAAGGGACCCTGCTGCAGACCCCCGCCCTGGGCCAACTGGTATACCCTGAGACTTTGCCCATGTGATAAAGTCTTGAACAATTAAAAAATATCCAGGAAAGCCCTTTTTACATATAACTTCTATTTCCCTCTCTAAACGATCGTAATATTCCTTTTCATCAACAGGATATTTAAGTTGTTTTAACCTCTCTTTTAAACCTTGTCTTGCCAATCTCTTAAATTCTTCTTCTAAACTTCCGCCACCTTTGGGAACATAAACAGGAAAATGATGCTCACCAAGCTTCAACTCCACACTACATTCCCTGGCAATTTTAACACTGTTTTCTATAGCTTCAGGTACATGGGAAAATTCTTTAAACATTTCCTCAGGAGATTTAAAGTATAGTTCCTGCGAACCAAAACGCATTCTTTTTGCGTCATCAAACTGAGAGTTGGTTTGGATACACAACAAAATATCATGAGCATGGGCATCTTCCTTGGTTAAATAGTGACAATCATTTGTTGCAACTAAAGGCAATTTAGTTGCTTTTGATAGCTCAATTAATTTCTCGTTTAATTCTTTTTGCTCTTCAAGACCATTTGCCATTAGCTCAAGATAAAACCTACCTTTAAATAAATCAGAGTATTTTTTAGCAACAGAAATAGCTCTCTCCATCCCCTCTCTCATTAAGACATAGGGTATTTCTCCTTTTAAACAGGCAGATAGTCCAATTAACCCTTCACTATATTTTTGAAGTAGCTCATGATCTATCCTGGGTTTATAGTAAAATCCTTCCAAATAGCCAAGGCTTACTAATTTAATCAGATTATGATAACCAACGTTGTCTTTTGCCAAAAGCACAAGGTGATATCCCGCCTCACCTATGGATCCTCCCCCTTTCTTTTTTCTATGTTCAGGAGCTACGTAGACCTCACACCCTATAATGGGTTTAAGACCATATTTTTTGGCAGTTAAATAAAATTCAAGGCATCCAAACATTGCTCCATGGTCAGTAATACTAACTGTATCCATACCAAACTCTACTGCCTTGTCACACAAATCTTTTATCCTAATAGCGCCATCCAAGAGAGAATATTCTGTATGGCAATGTAGATGCACAAAATCCATCATAAGCTCCTTTTTTATTAAAATAAAAAGGGCAGGATGGCCTGCCCTCTTTTCCAGGTTATGAAAAATATTTTTTATAACATTGTGGCAACCTTTTTTGTAAGTCTTACAAGCTGATTTGAAAAGCCAGATTCATTGTCATACCATATAATGAGTTTGGCAAGTTTTCCATCTATAACTTCAGTAAGTGGCCCATCTACAATGCCTGCATAGGAAGTTGATACATAATCTACAGATACAAGTGGAATTTCAGTATAATCCATAATTCCCTTTAATTCATTTTCTGATGCCTTTTTAAGGGTATTATTTAAATCTTCTTTAGTGACCTCTTTTTCTAATTCAACAGTCAAATCTACTAGGGATACATTTGGGGTAGGAACCCTTATAGCCATACCATTTAATTTACCTTTTAAAGCTGGAATAACTTCAGTTACTGCCTTTGCTGCGCCTGTTGTGGTTGGGATCATGGACATGGCAGCTGCCCTGGCACGCCTTAAGTCCTTATGGGAACCATCCAAAATCCTCTGGCTCATTGTGTATGAATGAACAGTGGTCATAAGGCCGCGGACAATACCAAAATTTTCATGGATAACCTTGGTTGGTGGTGCCATACAATTGGTTGTACACGAGGCATTGGAGATGATGTTATGGTCAGGCTTTAGTTCTGAATCATTAACTCCCATAACTATTGTAATATCAGGATTTTTACCTGGAGCACCAATCAAAACCTTTTTTGCACCACATGATAGGTGCTTTTCACAAGACTCCCTGTCCCTGAACTTCCCTGTGGTCTCAAGCACAATATCAACACCTAAAGCACCCCATTCCCATTCCCCTGGACCTTTTCTCGTGACCTTTATCTGCTTTCCATTTAACAAAAATCCCTCATCATTTGGCACAACTTCACCTTCAAATGTCCTGTGCACAGAATCATATTTCAGTAAATGGGCTAAAGTATTATTATCTGCACGTGCATTTACTACGGCTATTTCTAAATCCTGATCATTTGCCAGCAGCCTGGTGACATAACGACCTATTCTCCCAAAACCATTTAAACCTATCTTTACCGCCATCTTGAGTCCTCCTTTTTTAATTATTAAAATAAGTCATTTAACTAAAAACACAATAAATCCTATTCAAAAAAATTCAATAGTAAAATTTCTGCAAAAAAAGCTTTACCCTCAACGCCTTATCGATTAATCATAAAAACAAAGATAACCTGTCTTCCATTGTATCCAAACTAACTATCCTAAACCAACACAAATTTCAAGTATGGCAAAAAATAAATTAAGGGCAGATCAACTCCTGGTTAAAAGGAAACTTTCTGAAAGTAGAGAAAAGGCAAAAAGGCTAATTATGGCAGGCCTTGCATTTATTAAAAAAAATGGAGGATTGGAACAAATAAAAAAACCAGGACAATTAGTTGAAATTACAGAAAAAATAATCATAAAAGAGCAAGATAAATTTGTCAGCAGGGGGGCTCTTAAACTACTTACAGCTATAAAAGCATTTCAAATAAATCTTAAGGAAAAAATAGTGCTTGATATTGGAGCCTCTACTGGTGGATTTACTGACTGCTGTCTTAAGCATGGGGCAAAAAAAGTATATGCAGTTGATGTGGGATATGGCCAGCTCCACTATAAATTGAGAAAGGATCCAAGGGTAGTTAATATTGAAAAAACAAACATTAGATATATAGACCCAAACTTAATCCCAGAACAGGTAGATATTGTGACAATTGATTGTTCTTTTATCTCTCTAACAAAAGTAATTCCCCCATCCCTTCAATTTTTAAAACCTCAGGGAGAACTTATTTGTCTTATAAAACCACAATTTGAACTGAGTAAAAAAGAGGTTGGAAAAGGGGTGGTAAGGGATGAAATGTTACAGCAAAAGGCAATTAATAAAGTAGTGGATTTTGCGAAAAAGGAACTAAAAATGATATTTCTAGGTGTAATTCCTTCAAAGATTAAAGGTCCAAAGGGAAATCAGGAATATCTTACTTATTTTAAAAAGAGATAAGATTATATTGACATTTTTCTTGTGTGTTATTAGCCTCTTTTGTTATCTATAAAAGATTATTTAGAAAAGGGGGAGAAAATGCTTAAGTTAGAGGTTTTTCACAGCGGAAATCCTGCATGAAAGACGTGTAAAATGGCTATTGGAATAGCCAAAGAAAT